>CACFSG010000044.1 GCA_902568875.1 uncultured Pelagibacteraceae bacterium | reverse complement strand
CCACTAAGAATAATGCTAACAGGATCAAAATTTGGACCAGGTATTTATGACATATTAACTTCTCTTGGAAAAAATGAAGTAATTAACAGATTGAATAAAAATTAAAAAGGTTGAGAAAATTCTATTGTTATAGAATTTTGGAAATCATCATTGCTTTTTTGAATTCTTCCTAATTTTGAATAAATATTTAAGTCTCTATGTGTTCTAAAATTTAAACCCATCTCTATTTTCATAAAATAATTATAGGGAACATTATAATTATATGAATATATAGTATTTGATGTATCACTTATTAAACTTGCTTGCACTATAGCTTTTTCTGAATGGTCTTGCTTATACTCTATTTTATAAAAACTTATTAAATCACTATTTTTATTTTCTATTTTATAAAACAATGTTGATCCTATTGATGATGTATAATTTGTAAGTGAGTATGATTTAAATCTTAGTTTTTGATCATTTCCGTTTTCGGAATAACCATTAAAATCAGTATATATATAATCTAATCCTGCAAATATTTGAAGATCTATATTGTTTATATTTTTAACATGATTTAAGTATGTAGTCGCATAAAATTGTTCTGAGTTCCTCACACCTCCAACTAAATTTGATGGATTAGATAAATCAACTACCCTTTTTGTTAAACTTCTCAATGAACCGTACCCAAACACACTATCTAAATAAAATGATTTTTTATTCCAAGCTGAATATAACATTAAATTTTCACTTCTCATTTTTAGGTTTGTACCAGAATTACTAATATCAGTTTCGTCATCTGCTAAATTAAAAGCTATACCAAACAAAGTATTATTTGCTAATTTGTCAAATCCTATTGTTATCGTGTCCATATCATTTTCTTTACCAAGTTTATTAGCTGTTAAATCTGTTCTACCACCTGAAAACTTTCCATTAAGCCAGTATTGCCAATTATTTGTAACTGTATAAGTTTTCTTTGTTTTTTTTGTATATTTTGCAAGTGATATAAGTCCCTTTGATGCATAATGATTAATAATGGATTGATAATTTTTATTTAGCTCATTTAGATTAACTTGTAAGGATATATTACTCTTATTAAATCCCTTATTTTCCTTTCTTAAACGAAATTCATGAATTCTGTCTAAAACACTATCCATACTATTTCTAGCTAATCTAGATGCTGACTCATTTTCAGCATCAACAATACCAACTAATTCTTTGTCGTCAAAAATATTATAAGTACTTCCAGATGCTTCAATAGACTCAACTGTTAGATTTATTGTGTTTGAAGTTGTAGCGGTCTCTCCTGGCATTCCTCCATATTCAATGATGTAATAATTAACAGTGGTATCAATATCATAGTCATTCCATTTTCCGTTTGCTTTAATATGTAAATAGTCTTCTTCACCTTGATTATTTGTACCTGATTTACAACAGTCATTAGGTTCTAGGTTAGCCCAGTTTTCATATGTGGTATCAGAATGAACTTCGCAATCCTCGTGCGCGGCTACAGCACCTTTGTTCTGACCCGCTGGTTGACAAGTAAATGTTTTTCCATTTTCAGGTCCTGTTACCCACTCCCATGTTCCTTCTGTTGTAGCATGAGTATTAGAGGTGTAAGCTGAGTTATCAGATGCACCCAGCCAAGCATTTTTATTTATTTTGCTTGAAACAAAACTATTTTCTCCAGCACTAGTTATTGTAACTAGATATCCTGTTAAACCATATAATGTTGATGCCTCTGCTGCTGTTTTTGCGTCATCCCAATCTATACCGTTACTCTGAACTATTTCATAATAATGTCCATTTACAGAATAATAATTAGTTCCAGCTGGTGTGATCGAAACCGTTATAGATGGTGAACCAGTAGAACCATCACCTTTAAATGATAAAGTTGCAATTGCAGCGTTAATATCATCTTGTGAGCCTCTAAATCCCACCTCGGTTAATGAATTACCAGTGCAATTACTTGGTTCTGAACTTGCATCATCAGTGTATCCACAATAACCAGCAGCTCTTAATAAATTTGAAGTATCTGTAACTTTAATATTTCCAGCAGTTGCTGATGCAGAAAATAACAATGTTCCTGAGTAACCAGATATTGATGGCGTGGTACCTGAGCTAGATAATAAAATAAAATCTGTTGTATTTGCTACTAAATTAGTAGGAAAAGTTAAAGTTTCTGCTTTTAAAATTGAGTTAAAATTAATTAATATAATTAAAATTGATAAAATAAATTTTACAAAAAACATGGATTAATTATTTA
>CACFSG010000043.1 GCA_902568875.1 uncultured Pelagibacteraceae bacterium | reverse complement strand
AAATTTCTAAAATTGGAAAAATTTTTGCTGCCTCACAAAAATCGGAAATTATTGATCAAAAAGGGAAGAAAATTAACCTTAAAATAAAGGGTTATTATCATAAATTTTAAAAGTTAATTATTGCCTTTTATATCTTTTTTTGTATTGTCCGCATTTTAATAACTAACAACGAATAACTTATTAAGGTCTATATGAATTCAATTGTCGAAACTATACTCTTATACACTATTGCTGCAGGCTTTTTATCAATTGTTTATGGATATTTAACTGGAAAAAATATATTAAATTTAAGCGCTGGAAATTCAAAAATGCAAGAAATTGCATCCGCTATTCAAATAGGCGCTAAAGCATATTTAGCTAGACAATATAAAACAATTGCAATTGTTGGTATTGTAGTTTTAGTTATTGTTAGTTTCGCTTTTAGTCCCCTTGTTGGTTTAGGATATCTTATTGGAGCAAGTTTATCAGGTATTGCTGGTTATGTAGGTATGCTTGTCTCTGTACAAGCTAATGTAAGAACTGCTGAAGCATCTAAAAAAGGTTTAGCCAATGGTCTTTCTGTTGCTTTTAAATCAGGTGCTGTAACTGGTATGTTGGTAGCTGGATTAGCCTTATTATCTATTGCTGTATATTATTATTTATTATTAAAATTCAATATTAATGAAAGAGAAATAGTAAATGCATTAGTTGCTTTAGGTTTTGGAGCTTCCTTAATTTCAATTTTTGCAAGATTAGGTGGAGGTATATTTACAAAAGGAGCAGATGTTGGAGCGGATTTAGTTGGTAAAGTTGAAGCTGGAATACCCGAAGATGATCCAAGAAATCCAGCTGTTATTGCAGATAATGTGGGTGATAATGTGGGTGATTGTGCAGGAATGGCAGCAGATTTATTTGAAACTTATGCCGTTACTATAGTTGCTACTATGGTTTTATCTTCAATATTTTTTCCAGGTGATATGTCAATGATGATTTACCCTTTAACAATTGGTGGAGCTTGTATTTTAACATCAATTCTAGGTACTTTTTTTGTTAAACTTGGAAAGAGTAAAAATGTTATGAATGCTTTGTACAAAGGATTTGTTGTTTCTGCTATAGCCTCATTAGTTATACTTTACCCCGTAACAGATTATGTTTTAGGTTTAGAAAATTCATACAGTTTAAACAATAAATCGTTTACAGGAATTAATTTATATTATTGTGGAATTATTGGGTTGGTTATAACTGGATTATTAATTTGGGTTACAGAATATTATACTAGCACAAATTATAGACCTGTAAGAAGTGTAGCCAATTCATCTACTACTGGACATGGAACAAATGTAATTCAAGGATTAGCAATTTCATTAGAGGCAACAGCCATACCTGCTTTAATTATTGTTGCGGGTATTTTATTAACTAATCATATTGCTGGATTATATGGCATTGCAATAGCTGTTACTACCATGTTAGCTTTAGCCGGAATGGTTGTTGCACTTGATGCTTACGGTCCCGTTACAGATAATGCAGGTGGAATAGCAGAAATGTCAAAATTACCTAATAATGTTAGAAAAACTACAGATGCATTAGATGCTGTAGGAAATACCACTAAAGCTGTAACAAAAGGTTATGCTATAGGTTCAGCTGGATTAGGTGCTTTAGTTCTTTTTGCTGCTTATACTGAAGATATAAAACATTTTTCAAAAGTAACAGGATCTAAATTAGAAGGTATTGTTGTAACTTTTGATTTATCAAATCCATATGTTGTTGTTGGTTTATTAATAGGTGGAATGCTGCCTTACTTATTTGGTTCAATGGGAATGCAAGCTGTTGGAAGAGCTGGGGGTGCTGTTGTTATTGAAGTAAGAAGACAATTTAAAAAATTTCCAGGTATAATGAAAAGAAAACAAAAACCTGATTACGCCAAATTGGTTGATTTATTAACAGTTGCTGCAATTAAAGAGATGATAATTCCATCTTTATTACCCGTTTTATCACCGATTGTTTTATATTTTATTATTTTCTTAATAGGTGGTCAGGTGGCAGCCTTAGTGTCTGTTGGTGCAATGCTATTAGGAGTTATTATAACAGGATTATTTGTAGCAGTATCCATGACAGCTGGTGGAGGAGCATGGGATAATGCAAAAAAATATATCGAAGATGGTAATCATGGCGGAAAAGGATCAGAAGCTCATAAAGCTGCTGTAACTGGTGATACTGTCGGTGATCCGTATAAAGATACAGCAGGTCCTGCGGTTAATCCAATGATTAAGATTACTAATATAGTAGCTTTATTGTTATTAGCTGTTATCGCTGGCTAATTTCTTTTCTTTTTTTGGCTCTTACACCCAGAGGGTCATTAATTTTTTGTCTCATACTGGACATAAAATCATAAATAAAAGAATTTTTTGAAAATGATGCTTGCGTAGTATCTTTAGCTATTTTAATTTTTTCCATATCATTCATATT
>CACFSG010000042.1 GCA_902568875.1 uncultured Pelagibacteraceae bacterium | reverse complement strand
CAGCATAAATATTTCAAGTTCGGGTAAATCTTTTAATTCTAATTTTTCTAGATCAATGTCTTCATATTTATCATTAAGGTTTCCTAATAAAAATCTAAATGTATTTCTTATTTTACGATAAGACTCAGAATGTTGATCTAAAATAGAATAATCTATTCTTAAATCTTCTGCATAATTAGATGAGGCTACCCAAATTCTTAGAATGTCTGCTCCATATTTTTTTAAAATATCTTCTGGAGCAATTACATTTCCCGAAGATTTTGACATTTTAAAACCTTTACCATCCACAACAAAACCGTGAGATAAAATAGCCTCAAATGGAGCTTTACCTCTTGTTCCACATGACTCTAATAAAGATGAATGAAACCATCCTCTATGTTGATCTGAGCCCTCAAGATACATTGAAGCAGGCCATTTAAGATCTTTTCTTGTTTCTAAAACAAAAGAATGTGTAGATCCACTATCAAACCATACTTCGACAATATCACTAAGTTTTTCAAAATCTTTAGCTATATGTTTGCTACCAAGAAACTTTTGAGGATCATCAGAAAACCAGCAGTCTGAACCTTCTTTTTCATAAATTTTAGCAATATTTTCAAATACCTCATCATCTACTAAAATTTTATTAGTTTTTTTATTTATAAAAATAGGTAGTGGAACTCCCCAGACTCTTTGTCTTGATACACACCAATCTGGTCTTGTTTCTATCATTGACCTTAATCTTTCTTTACCTTTACTGGGATAAAAACTTGTCTCATCTATAGCTTTTAAAGCTTTACTTCTAAGTTTATGACTCTCCATTGAAATAAACCATTGTGGTGTTGCTCTATGAACTAATGGAGCTTTTGATCTCCAAGAGTGAGGATAAGAATGTACTAATTCTCCGTTTGCCAAAAGTTTTTTTTGTTCTTTTAATTTTTCAATTATAATAGAATTAGATTTAAAAATATGTAGTCCTTCAAATAAAGCTACATTGTTTGTATATTTTCCATCTCCATCTACTGTCTCAATAGCTTTGATTCCATTATTTAAACAAAGATTAAAGTCATCTGGACCATGACTTGGAGCACAATGAACAATACCTGTTCCTTGTTCAGTGGTAACAAAGTGTGCTTCCAACATTGGTATATCATAATCATAACCCAAACTAAAAAAAGGATGATTGCAAATAGTCCCTTTAAAATCTTTGCCCTTAAATTTTTTTAAATTTTTATAGTCTTTAATTGCACAATCTTTAATTATAGAGTCTAATAAAGCCTCTGCTAGAACAATTTTTTTGTTTTGAAAATTACCTTTATCATTTATTTGAATTATTAAATAATCTAAACTTTCATTGTAAGCCAAAGCCCTATTAGCAGGAATTGTCCATGGAGTTGTGGTCCAAATAATAATATCACAATCATTAAGTTCTTTAATTTTTGATGATTTAACTGAAAAGGATGCATAGATAGTATTTGATTTATGATCTCGGTACTCAACTTCAGCATCAGCTAAAGCAGTTTTTTCAACAGTTGACCATAAGACTGGTTTAAAACCTTTATAAAGACTTCCTTCTTTTAAAAATTTACCAAGCTCTCTTACAATTTGAGCTTCAGCATCATAGCTCATTGTTGAATAATAATTTTCCCAATCTCCTACAACTCCCAATCTTTTAAATTGATCTTTATGAACTTTAATCCACTTTTCAGCAAAAGCTCTACATTCTTTTCTAAATTCGATGATGGGAACTTCATCTTTATTTTTTTTATTTTTTTTATATTGTTCTTCTATTTTCCACTCAATCGGTAAACCATGACAATCCCAACCTGGAACATAGACAGAGTCTTTACCATCCATTTGATGAAATTTAACAATAATATCTTTCAAAATTTTATTTAAAGCAGTTCCCATATGAATATTTCCATTTGCATATGGAGGACCATCATGAAGAACAAATTTTTCTTTTTCTTTTCTTGATTTTCTTAATTCCTGATAAAGGTTTATTTTTTCCCAAAACTCTAATATCTTTGGTTCTTTTATGGGCAGGTTTGCCTTCATCGAAAAGGCTGTTTTAGGAAGATTAATCTGGGCTTTATTCATTTTGTTTTTTTTGCAACTAACAAGTCAGTTTTAATTTGTTTTTTTAATTGATCCACATCTTTGAATTTTTTTTCTTTTCTAATAAATTTTAAAAATTCAACAGTTAAATACTTATTATATAGATTTCCAGAAAAATTAAATAAATGAACCTCTAATAGTATTTTTTTTCCCTTAAATGTTGGTCGATATCCTAAATTTGCTATACCTTTGATATAATTTAAATCATTCTGTTTTTTAGCTTTAACGACATAAACTCCTGGCTTTGCCAAAATATAATCTTTGATATCTATGTTTGCAGTTGGAAAACCAATTTTTTTTCCTAATTGTCTTCCTTTTTGAACTTTCCCATCAATAGACCATTTTCTTTTTAAAAGTTTGTTAGCATCACTTAGTTTACCATTTAGTAAATATTTTCTTATTAAAGAAGATGAAATAATCTTTTTTTTAATTGATAAGGGTTGTGGTTTTACAATTTTATATTTGCATAATTGCTCATAATTTTTTAGTTCTCTTACATTTCCCTCTCTTTTATT
>CACFSG010000041.1 GCA_902568875.1 uncultured Pelagibacteraceae bacterium | reverse complement strand
AAAATCAAACCATCAGTTAATAAAAAAGATTTATTAAAATTAGATCAACAAAAAAAAATTGAAGAGCCTGAAATTTTTGATGAAAAATTAGAAGAAGAAAAACCACTGGTTCTTACTAATGAAATTGAGGAAGATAATTTAGCAATTAAACCAGAAATTAATCAAACATTATCACCATCTGTAAGAAAAATTGTTAGTGAAAATAAAATTGATATTAAATCAGTAAAAGGTTCAGGAAAAGATGGAAGAGTTTTAAAAGGTGATTTATTAGATTTAATGGGTGTAAATCCACCACCTTCAGAAAGAAAAATTAAGTACGGTCAAGAAGAGAAAATTAAAATGAGTAGGTTAAGACAAACTATTGCTAAAAGATTAAAACAAGCTCAAGAAAATGCAGCTTTACTTACCACTTTTAATGAAGTTGATATGACAAATGTCATCGAAATGAGAAAAGAAAATCAAAATGATTTTCAAAATCGATATGGAGTAAAATTAGGCTTCATGTCATTTTTTGTTAAAGCTTGTGTAGTAGCTTTAAAAAATTTTCCAGCAGTAAATGCTGAAATAGAAGGTGATGAGATTATTTATAAAAATTATTATAATATAAGTTTTGCAGTCGGCACAGATAAAGGACTAGTAGTTCCAGTTTTAAAAAATGCAGATGAACTATCTTTTGCAGATATAGAAAAAAATATTAAAGAAATTTCAGAAAAAGCTAAAGATGGTAAACTTACTATTGAAGATCTACAGGGTGGAACATTCACTATTAGTAACGGTGGTGTTTATGGCTCAATGCTTTCAACTCCAATATTAAACCTACCGCAGTCAGGTGTATTAGGTATGCATAATATTGTTGAAAGACCAACGGCAATAGATGGTCAAATTAAAATTAGACCTATTATGTATTTAGCCCTTTCTTACGATCATAGAATTATTGATGGCAAAGAATCTGTTTCATTTTTAAAGATGATCAAGGAAAATTTAGAAGATCCAAGAAGGTTATTTTTAGATATTTAAATGTCAGATAAATTTCAAGCAGTAGTAATCGGAGGTGGTCCTGGTGGTTATGTTTGTGCAATTAGACTAGCACAATTAGGTTTTAAAACTGCATGCATTGAATCAAGAGGTTCATTAGGTGGAACTTGTTTAAACGTAGGTTGTATACCTTCAAAAAGCTTATTAAATCTATCAGAAGAATTTCATAAGGTTAAACATTTAAATAATAAAGGAATTGAAATTGGAGAAGTAAAATTAAATTTAAGTAAAATGATGAAAAGTAAAGATAAGGCAGTTACAATACTTACTAAGGGAGTTGAGTTTTTATTGAAGAAAAATAAAGTAGTTTATTTTAAAGGTGTTGGAAGCTTTAAATCAAAAAATGAAATTTTAATTAAAGATGATCAAAATAAAGAAAGTTTAATACAAGCTGAAAAGGTAATAATTGCTACAGGTTCAGTACCAGTTTCTTTGCCTGGAATTAATTTTGATGAAAAAGTAATTGTTTCCTCAACAGGTGCTTTAAAATTAAATCAGGTTCCAAAAAAAATGATTGTAGTTGGAGGAGGTTACATAGGATTAGAAATGGGATCGGTATGGTCAAGACTTGGTGCTGATGTTAATGTAGTTGAATTTTTAGATCATATTACTCCTGGTATGGATAAAGAAATATCAAATGAGTTTATGAAAATTTTAAAAAAACAAGGAATTAATTTTCATATGAAACATAAGGTTCAAACAATTAAAAAAAATAATTCAGGAGTTATTGTTAAAACGATAGACAACAATGGAAATAAAAAAGATTTTGAATGTGAAGTGGTCTTAATATCTGTAGGCAGAAAACCAAATACTAATGGTTTAAATCTTAAAAAAATTGGTGTTGAGTTAGATGAAAAAAACAGAATTAAAACTGATAAAAATTTTAAAACAAATCAGGATAATATTTATGCTATTGGAGATGTAATAGTGGGTCCCATGCTTGCACATAAAGCAGAAGATGAAGGAATTGCAGTAGCAGAAAATATAGCAGGTCAATCAGGACATGTTAATTATGATACTATTCCTGGAGTTATTTATACAACACCAGAAGTTGCATCTATTGGGAAAACTGAAGAACAATTAAAAGAATTAAATATAAAATATAAAGTTGGTAAATTTTCATTTATGGCAAATTCTAGAGCAAAAGCAATTGATGATACTGAGGGTTTTGTAAAAATTTTAGCAGAAGAAAAAACTGATAAAGTACTCGGAGCCCATTTAATTGGTCCTCATGCTGGAGAATTGATAGCAGAGATTGGTATTGCAATGGAGTTTGGTGCAAGTTCAGAGGACATAGCTAGAACATGCCATGCACATCCTACTTTTTCAGAAGCAGTCAAAGAAGCTGCTTTGTCAGTAGATAAGAGAGCAATACATTCTTAACTTTAGAAGTTGGTATATAGTAAGTTATGAAGTTTCCGATTCTTTTACCAAATATATTTAATTATCCATTTACTTATGAAAGTAATCTAAATTTAGAAATAGGTGATTTCGTGGAAGTTCCATTTGGTAGGTCAAAAATAATTGGCGTAGTATGGGAAGAATTTGAAAAAGAAAGTAATAAAAAATTTAAAATTAAAAATGTAATAAAGAAATTAAATATTCCTAAGCTTAAAAAAAATACATTGGATTTTTTAAATTTTTTTTCTGAATACAATATAGTTCCAAAAGGAATGGCTTTAAAACTTTTTTTATTAA
>CACFSG010000040.1 GCA_902568875.1 uncultured Pelagibacteraceae bacterium | reverse complement strand
TTTGAGAAGGTTTTTGATTTTTTTCTTAAATCAACACAGTAATCAATTATTGATCCTTTCAATACAATCAGTAATTTTTCTTGTTGTTTTTTTTTCTGAAAATGAAGACCTCTAAAAACATTCTTTTTAGATGAGACTAAAATAGAATATTTAAAATCAGTATTAATTTTTTTTTTTTTAAAAGTTTCAATTAGATATCCTCTATTATCTACATTTACTTTTGTATCAATAACTTTTGGGTAAAGATGTTTCATCTAAATTAATTTCTTTAAATAATTAGAGTAATCGCAATTACCATAGAATTTAATAGATTTAATTATAGATTTTTTATTGATCCATTTGTTTCTTAATGCTATTTCCTCTAAGCATGCAATTTTAAGTCCCTGTCTTTTTTCAATAGTTGAAACAAATAGAGAAGCGTCAAAAAGATCTTTTGCAGTTCCTGTATCTAACCAAGAACCACCTCTACCAATTTGTTCAATTTTAAGAGAATTATTTTTTTTATATTTTTTAATAAGATCAGTTATTTCAAATTCATTTCTTTTTGACCGCTTCAATTTTTGAGAAAAGTTTACAACTTTATTATTAAATAAATACAATCCTGTTATTGCTAAATTAGATTTAGTTTTTTTTGGTTTTTCAGAAATTTTTTGTATTCTATTTTTGTTTGTTAATTCAACAACTCCATATTGAGAAGGGTTCTTTACAGGGTATAAGAAAATTGTTGATCCTTTATTTTTTTTTAGGCAATGTTTTAATCTTAATGCTAAACCTTGACCATAAAAAAAATTATCTCCCAAAATTAGAGCTACACCATTTTTATTTATGAATTCTTTTCCTATAAGAAAAGCTTGTGGAAGACCCTCAGGTTTTTTCTGTTCTTTGTAAATAATATTAATACCTAAGTGACTTCCGTCACCTAATAGTTTTTTATAAGCATTAATTTCATATGGATTTACTATAATCAAAATCTTTTTAATTCCAGCTAGCATCAAAACAGAAAGAGGATAATAGATTAAAGGTTTATCATATAAAGGTAGAAGTTGTTTATTCGTCACTTTAGTTAACGGACTTAATCTAGTGCCATGTCCACCAGCTAGTATTATACCTCTATCGATCATAAAATAATTTTTTATCAATTAATCTTAACAAATGGTCTATACCAAGATTTTTTATTAATGTAAGCATTAAACAATCCAGAAAATCTAGCATAATAAATTTTAAATTTATTTTCATTTATAAAGAAGTAAAAAATAAATTTAATTAAAGACCTAATCATAAATGGAAAAGTAATTATATATGCATATATTGGGCCTTTATACTTTTTGTTAAAATAAAATTTAGACCACATAAAGTGCCAATTTTTACATATATCAATTTCATTAACAGTATTATTTGTGTAAAAACCACCAACTACATGTTTTACCTCTGCATTAGGAATTAAGTAAATTTTTTGATTAATTCTGTTGTATCTTTTGCAAAGGTCATGATCTTCATAAAATAGAAAAAAATTTTTATCCCATCCACCAATTTTTTGAAATTTTTTCTTATCTACAAAAATTGCATATCCTCTGCAATTTTCAACTTCAATGAATGATTTATTTTTATATGTTTCTGTAACAGGAGATAAAAAAGCAAAATTATTATTTAATTTTTTAGCAGCAGTTAAGAGGTGTTTAATAGTTTTATTATTTAATATTATATCTGGAGTCGTCATAAATACATATTTAGTTTTTGCGTGCTTAACTCCGAAATTCATTGCAGCTCCATAACCATTATTGGAAGTTAAAATAACTTTAGTTTTTGGATATTTTTTTTCTAAATCTATTTTAAGATTTTTATCTTTAGAGGTTTCTATAATAATTTTACTATATTTTTTTCCTAAATTCTTTAAACATTTCTGTATTCGTGAATCACTTTTATAGGAGACAATTATAATTGTAACACTCATTTTTTAATTGTAATCAATATTTATTAATTTAAACCTAATCTTTTTAAAATATCTTTTTTTTTAAACGATGAATAATAATTTGAATTATTTAAATACCAATTAAATGTCTTAATTAAACCAATCCTAAAAGTTGTTTTTGGGTGCCATTTTAATTCTCTTATTATTTTTTTACTATTTAGTGCATACCTAATATCATGACCGGGTCTATCTTTAACAAATTTTATTTTAACATTTTTCCCAATTTCAATTTTTGATTTTGCAATATTGATTAAATTTTTACATACTTTAATATTTTCAATATTTTTATTTGAGCCGATATTATAAAAATTTCCAATTTTTCCAATTTTCGAAATTTTTAAAAGTGCATTACAATGATCTTCTACGAAAATCCATTCTCTTGAATTTGTTCCTTTTCCATATATTGGTAAACTTATATTATTTAAAATATTGTATATTAGCTTTGGAATTAGTTTTTCAGGATGTTGTTTTGGACCGAAATTATTTGAGCAGTTAGTGATTATAGCTGGTATCTTATATGTCTTAATATAAGAAGAAACTAAATGATCTGAAGATGCTTTAGAAGCGGCATAAGGTGAACTTGGATTATAAGAATAGTTTTCATCAGATCTACCTTTTAAAACATCACCATAAACTTCATCAGTTGAAATATGAATAAGTTTTGATTTATTTTTTTTTGAAAATTGTTTAAAGCATTCGAGTAAATTATAAACGCCTAAAATATTACTTTTAATAAAGTTTGATGGATTATCAATTGATCTATCAACATGTGTTTCTGCAGCTAAGTTAAATATTATATTTGGTTTGAATTTAAAAAATATATCTTTTATTTTTTTATTATTAATATCACATTTAATAAATTTGTAGTTTTGT
>CACFSG010000039.1 GCA_902568875.1 uncultured Pelagibacteraceae bacterium | reverse complement strand
CCAATCTATGGTATGCCAGTTTTAGATGTAGAAAAATGTAAATCAGTATTATTTGTAAAAAGAAGTCTTTCTCCAGGATACGCAGGGATAGATAATGATTTATTTTATAAAGAAAATACATTAATGCTGTTTGCAGATGCAAAAAAAATGACTGAAGATATAACCAAAAATTTATAGGTAAATCATTTGAAAACCAAAATATTTTGTGACATTGCAGAATTAGATCAAATAAAAAAATTTAATAAAAAGACAATTGTTAAAGGTTTTACAACTAATCCTAGCTTGATGAGAAAAGCTGGGGCAAAGGACTATAAATCTTATTCAAAAAAAATTCTAAATATTTGTAACAACAAACCAGTTTCTCTCGAGGTGTTTGCCGATGAATATAAAGAGATGAAAAAGCAGGCAATTAAGATAAACACTTGGGCGAAAAATGTTTATGTAAAAGTGCCAATATCAAATTCAAAAGGTAAATTTATGGGAAGGATTATAAAGGAATTAAATAGTCAAAACATAAAACTAAATATAACAGCTGTATATAGCGCTAAACAAACAAAAAAAATTCTTAAAGTAATAAATAAAAAAACAAAAGTAATCATCTCTATTTTTGCAGGCAGAGCGGGAGACACAGGAAAAGACCCAGTTCCAGAATTTAAAAAAAGTATTTCTCTAGCAAAAAAATTTAAAAATGTGGAAATATTGTGGGCAAGTGTAAGAGAACCTTATAATTATTTGCAGGCAAAACAGTTAGGTTGCCATATAATTACAGTACCACCTACAACTATTGAAAAAATTGAAAATTTTGGAAAATCATTTGATCAACTTACAAAAGAAACAGTAAAAGCATTTTTGGTTGATAGTAAAAAATCTAATTTTGCAATTTAGCTAAAATTGACCGGGGTTGTACAGGAAATACTAAATTTGCCTTGGTTATTAGCCTTTATTCCTTACCCAGCTACTTGCTTTTTATTTACTCTCACAACATAATCATAAAATAAAAAAGTTGAGGAAAAATTTGGTCTTTAAAAGCTGATTTATATTGACCACATAGTATGTTTTTAAGTACAAAGTATAATTATTATGAATAATTTAATAGATAATTTATCTAGTGCCAATCAAGTTACCCATATATATTTCCCAACTGAAATTATATTAAACTTAACTTTATCTTTTATTTTAGGAATAGTAGTAAGTGTTGTTTATAAAAAAACCCATAAAGGTTTAAGTTATTCTCAATCTTTTATGGTAACGAATATCTTCGTTTGTGTGATTGTCTGCATGGTAATAATGATAATTGGAAATAGTTTAGCAAGAGCTTTTGCATTAGTTGGAGCATTATCGATAATCAGATTCAGAACAGTTGTAAAAGACACTAAAGATACAGCTTATATTTTTTGGTCTTTAGCAGCAGGGATGGCTTGTGGAACTGGTAGTTACTTTTTAGCTTTAGCAGGAACTATTATTTTAAGTGGAATTGCATTTATATTATATTTTACTAATTTTGGATCAATTATTAAAAGTGAATTCATCCTTCAATTCAGAACAAGTTCTGGAGATGATAAAATTACATCTGAATATAACAAAATTATTTCCGAATACGCAAAATCATCAACACTTTTACATTCAGAAGCATCTGGAGATGGAAAAACAATTAAAATAAGTTTAGATATTGTAATGAAAGAAGATAAAAAACAAGACGAATTAATTTCAAAAATATCTAATGTAAACGGCTTAAGCGAAGTAGTTCTTGTTGCGGCTAAAAGTGATGTGGATTATTAATTTCTATTTGAAAACATTTTAAGATGATTAATAAAATTGTGAAATATTTTTTTATTTTCACTTTATTAATAGTTTTTGGAATATCTTCATTAGTGGCTTTAGACTCAGACTTGAGACGTTATTTATTTGGAAGAGCAATTTCTGCCTATAAGTTATATCAAATTATTGCTCTTCAGCCCTATCTCAAAAAAGACAATATAAAAGGTGCAAGTTCACAATTAATGAAATATATCCAAACATCTGAAAGGTTTGCAAATGGAAAAAGTATATTACTTCTTGGAATTTATGATGCAGCTAAACTCATAGAGATTAAAGCCTCGTCTGAAGAAGATTATTTACATTTAGAAAAAGTCTTTAAAAAATTGGTTGAACAAGACCCAAGTCTTTATGAGGCTCAGGTTTGGTTAGCAAAATCTTATAGTTACAAAGATACCGAGTTAGCATTAAAACATATTGATAAGGCTATCGAAATTTCATCTGCACAGGATAGTGCATACAGGGTTGCAATTAAAATTGCCCAAGAAAAAGGAGACAAAGATTTAGCAAATTTTTATTGTAATAAATATAAGAATTCAAAATTTGGTGGCTCTATACCAAGATATACAAAAAGTTTTTTTGAAGGCAATGTGATTACAAAAATGGCTTTAGAATTTCTTCCAGAAAAAAATTCTCAAAATTTTTACACACATTCAGGTTTGCAATTAAATAATTTTGATAATTATGAATTCATTCCAATAAAACCTCTTGATGTGAATGGTTTTAAAATTTATCTAAGTTTTTTACCTGGGATAAAAATAGATTTAAATGAAATTTTTATAACAAATTCTGAAAATTCAAAATTAATTCCTTTAAATGAAATTTCCGTTACCAGTAATTCTGCTTACGTTGATAATAATTATAAAGATAGAATATCCTTTTTAATAATGAATGAAAGTGACGAAGTTCTTAATTTTAAATTTAAGAATAAAATTTCATCAATAAACAAAATTTCACTCAAAATGAAAATAAGCAAACTTGATTTAACAAATCATGTCTTATGTAATTAAATGAAAAAGTTAATTAAATTAATAATTTTTTGGCTTTTCCCAGTATCATTTATATTAATGATAACATTTGCGATTAATATATTTATTTTAGATTTTAG
>CACFSG010000038.1 GCA_902568875.1 uncultured Pelagibacteraceae bacterium | reverse complement strand
TATTCTTCTTGAGTAAAAAGCATAATCAACTATTAAAAAATAATTTTCCAAACCCTCTTATATCATCATTATAACCAATTTCTTCTAAGGTATCCCATATTAAAGCTTGGTTGCTTGATAAAACAGGTTTATTTAATTCTTTTTCTAATCTACCAATTATATTTAAAACCGGTAATGCTGTACACGAAATAAATAAAGCATCAGCATCAGCTAAATCCATATTAGACAAAGTTTTAAATAAAAAATTTTCATCTACTTTTCCAATGTCATAATCTGCAGCAATATCTAAATAGGTATTAGAGACAACATCAAATTTTTCTCCTAAAAAATAATTTACCACTTCATCATTCAATTTTTTTGAGTAAGGAGTAAAAATTGCTAATTTTTTAACATTTAATTTTTTCAAAGCTTTTATTGCAGCAGAACTAGGAGTGGTTAGTTTTGCATTTGGTTTTGCAGCTTTAACTTTTTTTTTGATTGAATCATAACCAGCTGCGATAGTTCCTGAAGTGCAGCCATATACTATACAATCTATATCCTCATTTGGCAGTATATTGTTGGTTACTTCTGTTACTTTTTCTGACATCTTAATCAAATTTTCTTTAGACAAAGGATTGAAACATTCTATTCTATTAACAAAAAAATCTATTTCTTTATCTTTAATCACTTTAATAAAATCTCTTTCAATCATGAAATCTGTTGCTAAAGCAATTAAGCCAATTCTTGGGTTATGCTTAGTTAAAAATTGAGGGTCTATTTTTTCTAATTTCATAAAATCTATTTAAAGGTTGATTAAATATATATTGATTAAATAGTCTAGTTAAATTAAAGTCTAATAAAGCGATACATAACTCGTCGATATTTATCAAAAATACGAAAGTGGGATCGATCGTCTTAGATTAGATAATTTAAGGAGGTTCGAATGAAATTTGGATATTTTTGCAATACCACTAATTGGAAACATAAACCTTACAATCAATTGTTAGATGAAACTAAAGAAATCACTATTTACTGCGATAAAAATAATTGGAATTCTATCTGGTATACAGAACACCATTTTAATCATGAAGGAATGGAATCATGTACTAATCCGATCATGATGGGTGTTGATGCAGCTGCTAGAACTAAGCAAATTAGAATTGGACAAGCTTGTAATGTAATTACATTTCACAATCCAATCAGACTTGCTGAGGACATTGCATTGTTGGATCAATTATCTAATGGAAGAGTTGAAGTTGGTATAGGTAGAGGAATTTATGGTAGAGAAGCAATAAATATGAATAAAGAAGCTGATTTAAAAGATCAGGCGAAAAATTTCAGATTATTTGATGAAACACTAACAATTATGAAAAAAGCTTGGACTGAGAAGTTTTTTAGTCATAAAGGAGAATTTTATACATACCCTTCTCCAAACTTTATTTGGCAACATGACATGAGTCCTCCTGATAAAAAATTTGTTGATACAAAAACAAATGAAATTAAAAAAATTAGTGTTGTACCTAAACCAAAACAAAATCCACATCCACCAATTTGGCAAGTGGTCGATGGTGCAAGGTCAATTGAATGGGCAGCTCAAAATGGCCTTAATACTATAATGTGGATACCAACTGTAAAAGCATTAAAGAAAAGGTTTGAAATATATAGAGACGCTAAATCAAAAGCAGAAAATAAAGAAGTTCCTTTAGGAAAAGGGATTTCTTTAGTAAGAGATATGTTTGTTGCTGAAACTATGGAGGAAGCTGAAAAATTAGCTGGAGAACATATTATTAATTATATGAGATGGGTTTGTCACTGGAGAGGATTAGGTAATCATATGGATCCAGGTGAGGAATTACCGGAAACAAAACATAAATTAGATTTACTTAATTATGAATTTTTACACAAACGAAATTTACTATTTGGAACACCTGAATATGTTGTGGGTAAAATAAAAGAACTGCAATCAGAACTGAACTTACAAAATCTTCAGGTATGGTCTAATTTTCCAGGCATAGATCATGAGGCTTGTATGAGAAGTATAAAACTATTCAATGACGAAGTTATCCCAAAAATAAACATTGATACATCAAATTTAGAAAAGGCAAGTTAATGGAACTTGAATTAAGAAAATTTACTAAATTTGTAGATAAAACATTTATTGAGGGTGGAAAAAAAGCGAAAGAACCAGTTTTATTAGTCTCGGTTGCTGCAGTTTTTAAAAATCCATGGCATGGCAAAGGTTTTGTGGAAGATCTAAAACCAATTATTTTAGATCTAGCTCCGAAGCTTGGTGATATTCTTGTTCCAGAACTAATAAAAGAAATTGGATCTCCAGAGAAAATATTAGCTTATGGTAAGGCTGGAACTGTTGGTTTGGATGGTGAAATAGAACATGCATCTGCATTTATTCATACTTTAAGATTTGGAAATAAATTCAGAGATGCTGTTGATGGAACATCTTATTTAAGTTTTACTAATACAAGGGGACCTGCAGGTTCAAAAATATCTATACCAATGATGCATAAAACAGACTCAGGGTTAAGACCTTATTATTTAACTCATGAGTTTACTATTCATGATGCACCTTTTGATAATGAGATTGTAATTGCAATTGGTGGAGCTTCAAGTGGCAGAGCTCATGCTAGAACCGGAGATAGATATCAAGATATGAAAGAAATGGGTATTGAGCCAAAGTAAATAATGTCAAATGAAACAATAACTAAAAAAGATTCTTTTGGAACATATTACGAACTTCACAAAAGAAAAAATACTCCTATAGTTTTTATTCATGGTGTTGGTCTTAACCATGGTATTTGGGAATACCAGATTTATTCTTTTGATAATACTATTCTTACGTACGATATTTTGGGACATGGAAAAACACCTTTAGAAAAAAATAATATAACATTTGATGATTTTTCTGAGCAATTATTAAACTTAGTAAACGAAATTAATATTAAAAAGTTTCATTTAGTTGGATTTTCAATAGGTTCTTTAATCGCAAGAAATTTTGCTACAAAATATAGTGAAAAATTAGTGACATTAACACTTCTAGGTTCAATTTACA
>CACFSG010000037.1 GCA_902568875.1 uncultured Pelagibacteraceae bacterium | reverse complement strand
AGGGATAGTGCCACAGAAAATAAACCGCCATAACATGGCAAGGGTGAAAAGGTGTGGTAAGAGCACACCGGTTCTATTGGTAACAATGAACGCTGGAAAACCCCACTGAGAGCAAGACTAAGTAGAGATGACATTGTTGAAAAACTAAAAGTAATCCTTGGCTAGTCATCAGGGTTAGTTGCTTGAGCTTGAGAGTGATCTTAAGCCTAGACAAATGATGAGTTTAAATGACAGAACCCGGCTTATAGTTTATCTGGCAAATTTCTCATAAAAATATCTAAATAAATGTTCACGTTTTGATTCTTTTTTTTCAATTTTTAATGATTAAATTATGAATTGAAGGTATTGACTCTATTATAAAAAACCCATAATATCCCAAATATTCCCATAATTAAGGGAATAAAGGAATTTATGGTTTATGTTTTTATCTACCTACGAAAACAAATTGGACAAAAAAGGGAGGGTGTCAGTGCCTGCAAGTTTTAGATCTTATCTATCTAATTTAGGATACAATGGAGTAATTTGTTATCCATCATTTAATAATCAATCAATAGAAGCATGGCCTCAAGACAGGATAGAAAAAATTTCAAATACGATTGACTCACTTAATCCTTTTGAGGAAAAAAGGGATTTTTTTGCAACATCGATATTGTCTGAAAGTATTAATTTACAATTTGATAGTGAAGGAAGAATTTCACTTACACCAAAATTATTAAAACATGCAAAAATTAAAAAAAGCATGATGTTTGTTGGACAAGGTAAAACATTCCAAATATGGGAACCAACAATATTTGAAAAATTTAAGGTCAATGCAAGAAAAAAAGCAAATTTAAATCGTGCAAGCCTTAAATGGGAGCTTCAATTAAACAAATAACGGGGGATAATAAAATGACAATTAACTTTAAAGTACCAGAAATAAAAGAATTAAAACCTAGAATATTAGTTCTTGGAGTTGGAGGAGCTGGAGGGAATGCAATTAATGAAATGATTGATGCAGGTGTAGATGGCGTCGAATTTGTTGCTGTAAATACTGATGCTCAAGATTTAAAAACAAGTAAGTCTAAAACAAGAATTCAAATTGGTTTAAATTTAACAAAGGGTTTGGGTGCTGGAGCGAAACATGAAATAGGTCAAGCAGCAGCTGATGAGTCTTTAAATGATATAGTAGATATTCTTAAAGGTGCAAACATGGTTTTTATCACTGCTGGTATGGGTGGAGGTACTGGAACTGGTGCAGCCCATGTAATAGCTCGAGCTGCAAAAGAGTTAAATATTTTAACAGTGGGTGTAGTAACGTTACCATTTTTGTACGAAGCACCATCAAGAATGCGAAGAGCACAACAAGGTCTTGAGGAATTAAGAAAACATGTGGATACTATTATTGTAATACCAAATCAAAATTTGTTTAAAATTGCAAATGAACAGACGACTTATAAAGAGTCATTTCAATTATCGAACAGCATTTTGAGACATGGAGTTCAAAGTGTTACAGATTTAATGGTCAAGGATGGTTTAGTTAATTTAGATTTTGCTGACGTTGAAACTGTTATGAGTTCTATGGGTAAAGCAATGATGGGAACAGGTGAAGCAGAGGGGGATGATAGAGCAAATAAAGCCACTGAATTGGCTTTAAATAATCCTTTAATTGATGATTATTCTTTGAAAGGTGCGAAAGGACTTTTAATTAATATAACTGGAGGTGAAGATCTTAAGCTTTTTGAAGTAGATGAAATTGTAAATAAAATAAGAGATGAAGTTGATTCAGAAGCGGAGATAATTAATGGTTCAATTATTGATCCTACTCTAGAAGGTAAAATCCGTGTTTCGATAGTTGCAACGTCTTTAGATAATCAACAACCGGAGTCTAAATCGGTTATAAATATGGTTCACAGAATACAAAATCGTAATCCAGGATATTCTGATTTTACAACAACCAATGGTACTGCTTCATTTAGTTTTTCTAATACTAGTTCAAATCCAGTTTCACATGGTGCCAATGCATTAAAACTTGAAAATGAAGTTGTATCAGAAAATATTAACAATGAGTCTATTGATGAGGTAAATAATCGGTATCATGAAGAGCTATTAAGAAATCAAGAAGCTGAAAATATAGTTGAAAATACATCTGATGAACACGAGATGTCCTTTTCACAAGAGGCAATTACTACACCAGAGGATGAAAAAGAGTCTTTAAGTGATTTAAAAGAATTTGGTGTAGATACTGATGAGCCAGATTTATTTAATTCAGAAAATCAAGTTTCAAGTTCAGAGGATTTATTAGGATCTTCCGAAGAAAGTAGTGAAGAAGATGATCTTGAAATACCAGCATTTTTAAGAAGACAAAAGAATTAATGGTCTTCAAAAAAATAAATGGAAGCCACCATGGTATCGGATATTGTAAAACATTATCCGGTATTGCTAAGTGAATTAATTAGCATTATTACCCCTCAACATGGTGGCACATTTATTGACTGTACATTTGGTCAAGGTGGATACACAAAGAAAATCTTAAGTTATAAAAATACTCAAGTAATTGCTTTAGACAGAGATATAGAAAGTAAAAAAAAAGCTAATAAAATTTTAGAAGAATTTAAAGATAGGTTTGTATTTAAAAATAAAAAATTTAGTCAATTAGATAATATTAAACTTAAAAACGAAAATATAAGAGGAATAATTTTTGATTTGGGGTATTCGTATACACAAATTAAAGATCCAGCAAAAGGTTTGTCATTTAATTCTGTAGGGGAATTAAATATGCAAATGGGATTAAATGAATTTTCAGCAAAAGATGCAATAAATAGATTGAATGTTACAGAATTAGAAAGAATTTTCAAATTTTTTGGAGAAGAAAAAGAAGCAAAAAAAATCGCAGTTAATATTGTTAAAGAAAGAAAAATAAAAAAAATTAATACTAAAATTTTAGTAGAATTAATTGAAAAAACAAAAAGAAAAAAAAATTTTAAAATTCATAGTGCAACAAAAGTTTTTCAAGCATTAAGAATTTTTGTTAATAAAGAAATAAGTGAATTAATCTATGGATTGATAGCTGCTGCAAAAGTGTTAAAAAAGGATGGAGTTTTAGCAGTTGTTACTTTTCATTCATTAGAAGATAAAATAGTTAAATATTTTTTTAAAAGTTTATCAGAAAATAAAAGTATTTCGCGATATCTACCTAAGATAAATCAACCAGATACCCCATTTAGAATGGAAGAAAAAAAACCAAGAACACCATCTTTAAATGAATTAAAAGAAAATATACCTTCTAGATCAGCAAAACTTAGATATGTAATTAAAAAAGACAATTTCTACAA
>CACFSG010000036.1 GCA_902568875.1 uncultured Pelagibacteraceae bacterium | reverse complement strand
GGGTAGGCGGTGGCGTTTTTGTAGCCGTATGTCTTTTTATGATTTACTGTGTTTTTAAGTTTTCTTATAAAAAAGATCGAAAAGCAGAATATAAACCAGAAGATAAAAAATTAGAAAAAATTTTAACATGGGCAACAACCTTTGGTGTTGCTGCTCTTTTAGCACCAGGACTAATTATTTGGAATCAATATGTAACTGTTCCAAAAAATGCACTTGAGATTGATGTGATGGCTTGGCAATGGGGATGGCAGTATAGATTGCCTGGTGAAGATGGAAAGTTAGGAACTACTCAAGTAATCAACATAAATGACAATAATCCTTTTGGAATTAATTTAGATGATCCTTATGGAAAAGATGATGTATTGATACAAAGTGATGTGATAAATTTAGAAAACAATCAACCAGTTAAAATATTATTAAGGTCTGTTGATGTACTTCATAACTGGTACGTTCCTCAATTTAGAGCAAAAATGGATGCAGTTCCAGGAATAGTAACTTATTATTGGTTTGAACCAAATAAAGTTGGAGAATATGAAGTTTTATGTGCAGAATATTGTGGTGTTGGACATTATGCTATGAGAGGTGGTGTTGAAGTTCAAAGCACACAGGATTACAATAAATGGATTTCAGAACAAGAAACTTTTGAAGATTTGATTGCTAAACAGCAAAATATAGAATTAGAAAATAAAAAAATAGTTAAAAATAATAATTTTTTTTTAAAAAAAGAAATATATAAAGAAGAATAATTTATGTCAGACGAATACGAAAATAAAACAGGATACCAGGCTCAATCTTCAGAAACTATTACTTCTGGTAGCGGAGGAGGATCAGGAACAGGGTCTGACGTGGATTATGTAAGACCTGCAGAAGTAGCAGAACAAGATTTATATCATGGACATAGTTTTATTACTAAATGGATTTTTTGTCAGGATGCAAAAGTTATTGGAGTTCAATATTTTCTTTTAGCAACTTTTACAGGTATCATCGGCTTAATTCTTTCTTGGTTAATGCGTTTACAATTAGGTTTTCCTGGAGCGGCCGGTTTTATGACTGCAGAACATTATTATCAGTTTGTTACTATGCATGGAATGATAATGGTTGTTTATTTTTTAACGGCACTTTTTTTGGGAGGATTTGGTAATTATTTAATTCCTTTGATGGTTGGAGCTAGAGATATGGTCTTTCCTTATCTTAACATGGTAAGTTTTTGGTCTTTTTTTTGTTGCTGTTGTAGTTTTATTAGCAAGCTTTTTTGTTCCAGGAGGACCAACCGGAGCAGGATGGACACTTTACCCGCCTCAAACTATTTTAGAAGGAACACCAGGACATGGTATGGGAATATTATTAATGTGTGTGTCTTTAATTTTATTTGTTGCAGGTTTTACAATGGGTGGACTTAATTATTTAATTACTGTTTTACAAGCACGTACTAGAGGTATGACATTAATGAGAATGCCCCTTACAGTTTGGGGTATTTTTACAGCAACTGTTTTAGCAATGTTAGCTTTTCCAGCATTATTAGTAGGCGCTTTAATGATGACTTTAGATAATGTTCTTGGAACGAGTTTTTTTATGCCAACAATATTAAAAGCTGGTGAAGTTTTAGAATATGGTGGAGGAAGTCCCATTCTTTTTCAACATTTATTCTGGTTTTTTGGACACCCAGAAGTTTATATAGTTGCATTACCTGCATTTGGAATAGTTTCAGATTTAATATCTGTTCATTCTAGAAAAAATATTTTTGGCTATAGAATGATGGTTTGGGCTATTGTTATTATAGGAGCTCTAAGCTTTTTTGTATGGGCACATCATATGTATGTTAGCGGAATGAACCCATGGTTTGGTTTCTTTTTTGCTACGACAACACTTATAATAGCAATTCCAACTGCTATGAAAGTTTATAACTGGATTTTAACTCTTTGGAGAGGAAACATTAGACTTAATGTTGTAATGTTATGGTGTCTTGGTTTTATAGTTACTTTTGTAAATGGTGGTATTACAGGAATTTTCCTAGGCAATGTTACTGTAGATGTTCCATTGTCAGATACTTACTTTGTTATTGCACATTTTCATATGGTGATGGGAATTGCTCCACTTATGGTAATTATGGGAGCTGTTTATCATTGGTTTCCTTTAGTTGCAGGAAGGTTTTTGGATGAAACATTAGGCAAATGGCATTTTTGGTTAACTTTTTTAGGAGCTTATTCAATTTATTTCCCAATGCATTATCTGGGATTTATTGGAGTTCCTAGAAGATATTTCGAAATGTACGATAGTCCATATGTAACTTCAGCTGTAGGAATGAATGAATTTATAAGTATGGCAGCTTTTATAGTCGGTGCTGCACAATTTATATTGATTTATAATATTATTAAAACTTTAAAAATAGGAAAACCTGCTGGACATAACCCTTGGCAAGCAAATTCACTTGAATGGCTTACTCCAACAGTTCCTCCTGAGCATGGTAATTGGGGTGAAAAACTTCCAGTAGTTCATAGATGGCCTTATGATTTTAGTGTTCCTGGAGCAAAAGAAGACTTTATTACACAAACTACACCACCAAGCGAAGTTGCTGAAACTGAGGTAGAAAAAACATAAAATATAATCTCTATGTCTGATCCAAAAATAGAAGGCTACGAATTTAAACCTGGCTTTAAAGGAATGGCGCATGATACAGGTTCTGATCAAACTATGTTTAAAGGTGTACATTGGGGCAAAGCAATGATGTGGATCTTTTTATTAAGTGATACATTTATATTTAGTTGTTTTTTAATTTCATACATGAAAGGCAGAGGTTCAACTTTAATTGATTGGCCTAATCCAAGTGAAGTTTTTGGATTACATGTATTTGGTGTAGATGTTCCTTTATTACTTATTGCTATCATGACATTTGTTTTAATTACAAGCAGTGGAACCATGGCTCTTGCAGTAAAATATGGATATGAAAAAAATAGGAAAATGTGTGGCTGGCTTATATTAGCTACAGCTTTAGGTGGACTTACTTTTGTTGGTATGCAAGCTTTTGAATGGTCAAAATTAATCCATGAAGGAGTAAGACCTTGGGAAAATCCTTTTGGTGCACCACAATTTGGCTCATTTTTTTTCATGATCACTGGATTTCATGGTACCCATGTTTCTATAGGAGTAATTTTTTTATTTATATATGCTTATAAAACTTTTAAAGGTCATTATGATGAAGGAAAAAGAGGTTGGTTCACAACAATAAAAGGTGACTATGTTGAAATTGAAATTTTAGGATTGTATTGGCACTTTGTCGATTTAGTGTGGGTATTTATTTTTGCATTTTTTTATTTATGGTAAGTTAGAATTATGAGCAATAT
>CACFSG010000035.1 GCA_902568875.1 uncultured Pelagibacteraceae bacterium | reverse complement strand
ATTCCGTCTGTTGTTAAAATTTTTTGTGTTTCACTGCTCATAAATAAAAAGGGCGGTTATTAAATAACCGCCCTAAATATAATATATAATTTTAGTCTTTAAAACTTAAAATTATAGTCCAGCTTTCATAGCTTCCCATTTTTCACCAAGCTCTGTGCCATTATCAGCCCAAAACCATGGATCAACTAAGAAGTAATTTTTTGTGTTTGCTGGTGCAGTTGGCATATGTGGTACCATGTTAGTCTTACCATCTTTATACCAAGGTTCACCTGCTTCCATAACTTTAATAGAAGATTTTCTCCAAGGAGCGTAAGCAATATACTTAGCACTTCCAGCTAACATTTCTGTGTTAGTCATCATTCTTAAAGCTTTCTTAGCGTTTGCTTCATCTGGACCACCTTTAACAAGTGCAAAATATTCATAGTCAAGACCTTGTCCGTCCCAAACTTGAACGATTGGTGCGCCTTCTCCAACTGCAGCGTTAAAGAATCTTCCGTTCCAACCAGTTGCCATAACAACTTCACCACTCATTAATAATTCTGGTGGTTGAGCACCTGCTGACCAAAATACACATCCTCCATTTGGATCTGTGCAAAGTTTTTTGATCGTATCTAGTGCTTTTTGAACACCTTTTTCAGTATTCAATTTTTTATAGATGTTTTTTCCACCTTTTCCTGGTTTTGTTCCAGTAGCTGCTAAAGCTATTTCTAAATTAGTTAAAGCAGACTTATAGATTGCTCTTTTTCCAGGAAACTTTTTAGTGTTAAAGAAATCTTTTATAGTTTTTGGCTTACCTTTAACATTGTCGCTGTTATACGCGTAATTCCAAGAATATAAAATATTTCCTACAGCACATTTACTAGGCATTGAAGTAAAGAAGTCTTCACTTGCTGGAGTTCCATCTGGAGCAGGCTCAAAGTCCTTATCAAAATCAAACTCTACAAATATACCTTCATCACATCCATTAATTGTATCGAATGCAAATACGTCTATTATATCCCATACAATCGCACCAGCTTCTTTCTGTGCTTTAATTTCTGATAATCCACCTGAATAATCAACCCAGTTAATTTCTATACCAAGTTTTTTAGCAGTAGGATCACCATAACCTAACTTTTGAGACTCAGTATAAGCTCCACCCCAAGATGCAACGGTAACTGCAAATGCTGATGAAGTTATAGAAAGTACAAAAGAAATGGCTAGTAATAATTTACTAATTTTTTTCATTTTTCTCCTTCGTTTAAACGTTTTTTTAAAAAACAGATTACAGCAAGATCGATAATGAGAGTCAACCGCTCATTTGTTGCATTTTTTAAATAATTCTGATGTTTATTTTGGGTCTAATGCCCTAGCATCTTCACTGTTCCAGCCAATTTTAATCTCATTTCCTAATTTTATATCTAAGTTAGATGAGCTGTTTGGAACTTTTAAAATAAACTCTGAATTACCTAAAAGATTAATTCTAACTCTTGTGTGATCACCATGATAAATAACTTCTTCAATTTTTCCTTTATGAATGTTATCCATTTTATCGCTTGGATTTATTAAAGCTCTTTCAGGTCTTAACGAAACAATTGTTTTTTCTCCTTTTCCTTTTACCCGAATAGGATTTGCAAATATTTCTGAATTAGGTAATTTTACTTTACATTTTCCACCTGAAATATCTGAAACCTCGCCTGAAAAAGTATTATTTTCTCCAATAAATTCAGCAACAAAAGAATTAACTGGTTTTTCATATAATTCATCAGGGCTTGAGAGTTGTTGAACTTTTCCATCATTAAATACAGCAATTCTATTTGACATAGTCAAAGCTTCACTTTGATCATGAGTAACATAAACAACTGTTACACCAATGCTTTCATGAATATGTTTAATTTCATATTGCATACTTTCTCTTAAATTTTTATCTAAAGCTCCAAGAGGCTCATCCATTAAAACTAATTGTGGGTCAAATACCAATGATCTTGCAACAGCTACTCTTTGTTGTTGACCTCCAGATAATTGACCTGGCATTCTTGAAGCAAAGCCTTGTAAAGATACCATAGATAATGCCTTATCAATTTTTTTATCCGCTTCATCTTTTGGAATTTTTCTTACTCTTAATGGAAACGCTAAATTTTCATATACAGTCATATGTGGAAATAAAGCATAGTTTTGGAATACCATTCCAATTCCCCTTTTGTGTGGAGGAATACTTGAAATTGCATTTCCATCTAAATATATTTCACCATTAGTTGGTGTCTCAAAACCAGCTAACATCATTAAACAAGTTGTTTTACCAGAACCAGACGGCCCTAACATTGTTATGAATTCACCTTCTGCAATATTTAATTGAAGATCTTTGACAACCAAAACTTTGCCATCATAACTTTTGTCTACTTTATCAAATTTTACAAATTCTTTATTTACTGACATAAATTTAGATTACTTTAAAACATTTGTAAGAATAAATATCAACCATTAATAACTAGCTTTTAACGTGAAGTTCTTTTGATAAATTACAGAACAATTCTGCGCCTTTATCTGTTACCCTAATCGCTTCTGAGGCTTCCACACCCCAATCTCCAAACTGCATTACAGCAATCATATGAAAACAAACGTTTGGTTCTAAAACAGTCATGTCTCCTTTATAGATATTCAAAGTATGTTCGCCCCAATCAGGCGGATAACCAATACCAATTGAATAACCTGTTCTAGATTTTTTTTCTATCCCATATTTATCTAATACCTTCCAAAATGCTTGCGCAACATCATCAACTTTATTACCTGGTTTTGTTGCATCAATTCCAGCTTGAAGTGCCTCTATTGTTTTTTTCATTGTATCTATTTTTAATTTATCAGGCTTTCCTAGTAATACTGTTCGAGCCATTGGTGCATGATATCTTTTATAAACACCTGAAAGTTCAATAATGGTGGCCTCTCCTTCAATAAACTTATCTTGAGTAGCAGTTAAATGTGAGGCTGAAGTTCCTTTTCCTGTTGGTAACAACGTTGCAATACTTGCATATTCTCCACCAAATTCAGGTGTTCCATAAAATAGTGTTTTTTGAATTTCACCTACAGCATCACATTGTCTTACACCTGGTTTAATTACATCAAAAGCCGTTTTCATTCCTATTTCAGAAATTTTCGCAGCAGATTTCATATAGCCAATTTCAGCATCGGATTTTACTAATCTTGCCCAATTTACCAATCTTTCTGAATCTTTTATTTTTGCATTTGGCAAACCATGTTTTATTTTTTCATAACAAAATGCTGTAAAATAATGAGCATCCATCTCTAATCCAATAGAAAGATTGTCCCACTTTTTATCTTTAATAATTTTTACTAAATAGTCATAAGGATGTTTGGGCCAAGT
>CACFSG010000034.1 GCA_902568875.1 uncultured Pelagibacteraceae bacterium | reverse complement strand
ATCTATTAAAATTTAAAGCTTTAGAGGAAGGAACTTTTTATGCTAGAGATTTAGTTTCTGAGCCAGGAAATGTTTTGCATCCTGATGAGTATGCAAAAAGATTAAAATCTCTTAAGAAACATGGTTTAAATGTAAAAATATATGATAAAAAAAAATTAAAAAAATTAGGCATGAATGCTTTACTTGGAGTAGGGCAAGGAAGTATAAGAGGATCATATCTTGCAACAATTGAATGGAACGGAGCAAAAAATAATTCAAAGCCTTTAGCTTTTATTGGTAAAGGAGTATGTTTCGATACTGGTGGGTATTCACTTAAACCAGCAAAATTTATGGAAGACATGACTTACGATATGGCAGGTTCTGCTGCAGTAGTAGGCTTAATGAAAAATTTAGCATTAAGAAAAGCAAAAATTAATGCTGTTGGAGTAGTAGGACTTGTAGAAAATATGGTAAGTGGAAATGCTCAAAGACCTGGAGATATTGTTAAATCTTATAGTGGCAAAACAATCGAAGTATTAAATACTGATGCCGAAGGTAGATTGGTTTTAGCTGATGCTTTAACTTTTACTGAGAAAAAATTTAAACCTAAATTTATAGTTGATTTAGCAACTTTAACTGGTGCAATTATAGTTTCTCTAGGCTCTGAGTATGCGGGACTTTTTTCAAATAATGACAAATTATCAAAACAATTGATTGAAGCAGGTGAAAAAGTTGAAGAGAAATTATGGAGAATGCCTTTACATAAAAACTTTGATAAATTAATAAATTCTAAAAATGCCGATATGCAAAATATAAATTATGTTGGAGGAGCTGGATCTACAACAGCTGCACAATTTTTACAAAGATTTATTTTAAATAAAACACCGTGGGCTCATCTTGATATTGCTGGAATGGCATTTTCAAAATATGGGGGTGCATTAAATTCAGGTGGCGCTACAGGTTATGGAGTAAGATTATTAAATCAATTAATAGAAGATAATTATGAATAATGTAGAGCAAACTTTGTCAATTATTAAACCAGATGCAGTAGAAAGAAATTTAGAAAATGAAATTAAACAAATGTTTAAAGATAAAGGATTTGAAATAATAAAAGAAAAAAAAATTCAAATAGAAAAATCAGAAGCTGAAGTTTTTTATAAAATTCATGAAACAAAGCCATTTTATAATGATTTATGTGCTTATCTTTCGTCAGGTCCAATCGTAGTGATGGTTCTTGAAAAAGAAAATGCAGTAGTTACTAATAGAGAATTAATGGGAGCTACTAATCCTAAAGATGCAAAAGATGGCACTATTAGAAAAAAATATGGAATTTCAATTGATAAAAATTCTGTACATGGCTCTGATAGTGTTGAAAACGCTAAAATTGAAATTGATTTCTTTTTTAAAGATTAGCAAGTAATTTATTTATAGCCTTTGGATATAAAATGTGTTCTTGTTTTAATATCTTTTTTTTTAATGTTGATGGAGTATCTTTTTTTGATATCAAAATTTTCTTTTGCAAGATTATTTTGCCAGAATCTAAGCTAGAATTAACATAATGAACTGTACATCCAGAGAATCGTTCATTATTTTTTAGTACTCTTTCATGTGTATTTAAACCTTTATATTTTGGTAATAATGAAGGATGAATATTTAATATATTATTATCAAATTTTTTTATAAAATTTGAGGATAAGATTTTCATAAATCCAGCTAAGCATATTAGTTTAATTTTATTTTTTTTTAAATCTTTAAGGATTAAGTTTTCTGAAAGTTTTTTATTTTTAAAATTATAAGTTTTTTTTTTAATTTTATATTTTTTGGCGAAATTTAGACCTTTCGCTTTAATATTATCTGATACTATAAAGCATACTTTGATTGGAGATTTTTTTAATAATGAAAATTTTATTAAATTTTTTAAATTACTACCTGTTCCAGAAATAAAAACTGCTGTGTTTATTTTACTAGAACCAACTAATTCTACCATTCAATTTTACTTTGTTTAATCTTTTAGATATTTTTCCTATAACATAAGGTTTATAATCTTTAGAAAAGTATTTTTTTATTTTGTTTAAATTTTTTGGATTTATTATTATACAAAATCCTACACCACAATTAAATGTTTTTAACATTTCTTTATCCTTAATATTATTTCTTTTTAACCATTTAAAAATTTTAGAAGTTTTGATTTTAGTTAAATCAATTTCAGCACAAAGTTTGTTAGGAATTATTCTTTTAATATTATTTGGTAACCCTCCACCAGTTATATTAGCACAACCATTAAGAAGTTTTTTGTCGATTAGGTTTAATATTTCTTTAACATAAATTTTAGTTGGTTTTATTAATTCTTTTTTTAAAAAATAATTTTTACGTATATTAATTTTTTTTTTATTAATAATAGCTCTTACTAATGAATAACCATTTGAATGGAGACCGTTTGAAGGGATAGCTAAAATTAAATTGTTTTTTTTTATTTTATCTTTATTTAAAATTTTTTTTTTATCAGCTATTCCAACTGCAAAACCTACTATATCAAATTTACCTTTTTTATATGTTCCTGGCATTTCTGCTGTTTCACCACCAACTAAATCACAATTTGAGATTTTACATCCTTTTAAAATACCTTTGATAATTGATTTTAACTTAGTTAAATTTATTTTATTAATAGATATATAGTCTAAAAAAAAAAGAGGTTTTGCGCCTTGGACAATTAAATCATTTACACTCATTGCGACTAAATCAATTCCAATTGTATCGAATTTATTAATTAAATTTGCAATTTCAATTTTAGTACCTACACCATCAGTACAAGCAACTATTTTAGGATTTTTTACATTATTAGGTATGTTGTTAATAGATCCAAAACCACCAATATTATTAAACTTTTTTTTGCCTCTTTTTTTTGATGAGATATTAGATATGTACCTTACAAATCTATCAGCAGCATTAATATCAACACCACTTTTTTTATATGTAAACAGATTTTTATTCACTATTATAAGGCATGTTAATTAGATTTAAAAAAAAACGTTTAAAAATCTTATATATTTTTTTTGTATTTCTATCTTTAACTTTATTTTTTTTTTCCACAGACAAAGCTGAAGCAAGAGCTTTTAGTATAAACAACATTGAAATTTCCAAGCCTTTTGAGATGAATTTTGATAAAAATAAGGTGATAGATGAAGGTTTTACTAAGGCTTTTTTTGAATTAATTTCATTAATTACAATTTCATCTGATCGTGAAAAAACTAAAAATATTAAATTAAATCAAATTAAAGGTATGATTGATTCTTTTTCAATAAAAGAAGAAAAATTTATTAATGAAATTTATTATGTAAATTTAGGAGTTTCTTTTAATAAAAAAGAAATTTTTAATTATTTAGAAAAAAAAAATATATTTCCATCTATTCCTATTAAAAAAAAAATTTTATTTATTCCAGTAATAATTGAAGAAAATAATGAAGATTTATCAATATTCTCAAATAATAAATTTTTCACAGAATGGAACAATTATAATGAAACTTATCATCTTATTGAATATC
>CACFSG010000033.1 GCA_902568875.1 uncultured Pelagibacteraceae bacterium | reverse complement strand
ATCTAAATCTTCTTTAAATCACAATACTGGTTCCGGACATCCTGAGAGCATCTCAAGGGTCACGTCAATACTTGAAACATTAAAAAAAAATAAAAAGTTAATTTGGAAAAACCCAGTTAGTTTCGATAAAGAGATTATAAAACAAACACATTCTTCTAACTATATAGATACAGTAGAAAATGCTTTTCCAGAAAAAGGTTTGGTATTTTTAGATGGTGATACGGTTGTTTCACCTGGTAGTAAAGATGCAACATTTGATGCAGTTGGTTCAATAATCACAGCGATTGATGGAGTTGAAAATAAAGAATTTGGAGCCGCTCATTGCGTTACAAGACCTCCAGGCCATCATGCTGAAAAAAGTAAAGCTATGGGTTTTTGTGTAATAAACAATATTAGTGTTGCCGCAAATTATTTAATTTCAAAATATAAATATAAAAGAGTAGCAGTTTTAGATTGGGATTGTCACTTTGGAAATGGAAGTTATGATATTCTTAAGTCAAATAAGAATGTTTTTTTCTCAAGCTTACATCAATATCCATACTATCCAGGAGGTGGAACAGAACATGAAAAAGGTGATCATAATAATGCTTTAAATATTCCATTATCTGCAGGCACGAATTCTAGAGAGTATTTTGATGCGTATGAGCATATGCTTAAAAGATTAAAAGAATTTAGACCCGAGTTTATATTAATGTCTGCTGGATTTGATGCTCACAAAAATGATCCTTTATGTCAGTTAAATTTAGAATCTAGAGACTATTATGAAATAACTAAAAGAGCTTTGGAGACGACAAAAAAATTTTGTAATGGTAGAGTGGTTTCTATTCTCGAAGGTGGATATGATCTAAATGCTTTAGCAGAAAGTGCTAATGAACATGTTAACGCACTTATAGAATTCAATTGATAAATATCTAATTCATTATAAATAACCTTCATGAAATTATACAAAATTAAAAAATCCAATATTGATAATAAGGGTAGAGGTCTTTACGCTACTAAAAATATTAAAGAAGGAACAAAAATTATTGAATACAAAGGAAAAATTATAACAAACAAGCAGGTTGATGAGTCTAACAAATATGACAATAGTAAACCAATATACTTATTTACTTTAAATAAGAGATATACACTCGATGGTGATTTTCGATGGAATACAGCAGGTTTAATTAATCACAGTTGTAATCCGAATGCTCAATATGAGGGCAAAGGTCTAAAAATATGGATAACAACAATTAAAGATATTAAAAAGGGAGAAGAATTTACCTGTGATTATGGTTTTGGTTTTGATAAAAATTACAAACAATTTCCATGTAAGTGTAGTGCTAAAAACTGTTGTGGCTATATAATTAGAGAAGAATCAAGATGGCGAATAAATAAAAAATTTGCAATGAGTAACAAAAAAAAATTAATAAATAATTCTCGCTAAATAAAGCCCTTCAGGTGGTGCTGGGGGAGCACATAAAATTCTATTTTTTGACCTCATAACACTTTCAAACTTTTTTAATGACCACTTTTTTTCTCCAAGATATTTTAAACAACCAACCATTGAACGTACTTGCTGCTGTAAAAATGATTGAGATCTAAATTCAATTTCAATTTTATCTTTTAAAGATTTAATTTTAACCATTTTCATAGTTTTTACTGGACTTTTTGCCCTACAACTAGAAGCTCTAAAGGTAGAAAAATCTTTTCTTCCAACTAACTTTTTTGCACCTTTTTTCATTATTTCTAAATCAAGTTTTTTTATAATATGCCAACCTCTATTATTATCTAAAACTGGTGCACTTAAACGATTAATAATAATATATTTATATACTCTCATTTTAGCTGAAAACCTGGAATGAAAATCATCATTTCTTTTTTTAACTTTTATAATTGCAACACTTTCTTTATTCAAAAAATAATTTATTGATTTCAAAAATTTATCAAATTTTATAATTTTATTTTTACAATCAAAATGAGCTGATTGCTCAATAGCATGAACACCAGCATCCGTTCTACCTGAACCAAATAATATTATTTTTTCTTTTAAAAGTTTTGAAATTTTTTCTTGAATCAATCCTTGAATGGTCTTCCCTTTTTTTTGAACTTGCCAACCTCTAAAATTAGTTCCTTCATACTCAATAAGTATTTGATATCTAAACATTAGATAATATAGAACCTTGTTTAATTTGAGATCCAAGCATAAATTCACCAATTTTTTGAGGTTTTTTTCCCTGTCTTTGAATTTCAAGAACTTTAATCGAATTATTACTGCCACAAACAATCTCTAATTTATCGGATATCACTTCACCAACTTCACCTTTACCATTTCCAATTTCAGCTTTTAAAATTTTGTATCTTTCACCATTAAAATTAAAAAAAGCACCTGGATTTGGGAATAAACCATTTATTTTACCTAAAATGCTAAATGCTTTATCATTCCAATTTATCTTGCCTTCAATTTTACTAATTTTTTTTGCATAAGTAGCTTTTGAATGATCTTGATTAAAAAATTTTACTTTATCATCCAATATATTATCGACATTATCCAAAATCTTTTCGGCAGCCAAAAGTGATAATTTTTCTGAAATTTCTTGAGCATTATTTTTATGATCTAATTTAATCTTATAAATATTACTAACAGGCCCACTATCTAATTCTTCAACAATTTTCATTATACTTATTCCTGTTTCATTGTCTAAATTCATAATTGACCTTTGAATTGGTGCAGCACCTCTCCACTTAGGAAGAATAGAACCATGAATATTTATAAATCCTTTTTTAGTTAAATTTAAATATTCTTTTGGAATAATTTGTCCATAAGCAACTACTATTGCTAGATCTGCATTTAATTTTTTTATAAAATCATATTCTTCATCATTATTTTTTAATGTAAATGGTGATCTAAAATCTATATTGAGTGTTTCTGATATACCTTGAATAGGTGATTTATTTATTTTTTGTCCTCTTTGGGATTTTTGTGGTGGTTGAGTATACACAACGGAAATTTGATAACCATTTTGATATAAAGATTTTAAAATTGGCACAGCAAATAATGGTGTGCCCATAAAAATAATCTTTTTAGACATTTATCAAACAACTATCCGAGTAGATTTGATTTTAGATAGCTTTTTAATAATCATAGATTTTTTTAATTTAGATAAATAATCAATAAAAAGAATTCCTTCTAAATGATCCATTTCATGCTGAATACAGGTAGCCAATAGGCCTTCAGCTTTTAATAGTTTTTTTTCACCATTATAATCAAAGTACTCAACATCACAATTTTTTGGTCGATCTATTTCAGCAAACTGATTTGGGACTGACAAACATCCTTCTTCATAAGTTGACTTTAAACGATCCTTATTTTTAATAACAGGATTTACAAAATATCTAGGTTCTTTTTTATCTTTATCTTTACTTATATCCATAACAATAATTCTTTTTGGAATACCTATTTGAATTGCAGCTAAACCTATTCCGTTTGCGGAATACATGGTTTCCAACATATCATCCATCAATTGTTGTTCCTCTTTACCAATTTTTTTTACTGGTTTAGAAACCTGTCTTAATATTTTATTAGGTTCTGTAAGTATCGTTTTAACTGCCATAACAAGTTTATTTTAATATAATTTTTAAACTTTTAAAGGAAGAACTTTTAGCAATATTTTGTTTCTTATCCTATCAATGTTTAATTGGTTAAGTGCACTAATAATAAAATAAATAGTATCTTCATCAATTCTTTCAATTTTATCTTGCCCAATAACTTCTGCTATTCTTAAAAGAACTAAACCAACTTCGTTATTGTTAATCATTATT
>CACFSG010000032.1 GCA_902568875.1 uncultured Pelagibacteraceae bacterium | reverse complement strand
GCAAATCTTCATAAAAAAAATTTAAATTTTTTTTTTTAAAAAAAATTAAATTATAACTAAAAAAAATACTGAAAAATGAAGTAAGCATAAGAAAAGACAAAACAATTATTTGAGAGTTTTCTTTAAGTATATTTGAAAGATCATTTACTGGCAAAAAACCACCGGAAGAAATTAAAGTAAAAGCTAAATTTAATGAATCAAATGACCTTATTGAAAAAATATTTAAAACTAAAAAAATTACAAGTGTAATTCCAGAATATAATAAAAAAATCTTAATCGCTTGTTTTAATATTTCAGAACTATCGAATGAAATAAAATTAGTTAATGTTTTTTTGAAACTTTCATCATAAATATCTATTAAATAAATTATTGAAAATAAAAAATAAAGCCCTCCAATCCATTGTGTTGTAGATCGCCATAAAATTAAACTTTGATCTATATGTTTTATATTTTCAAATATAGTAAAACCTGTTGAAGTAAAACCTGATATAGCTTCAAAAAAAGAATTTAAAAAAGTCAAATTATAAATACTAAAATAAAAAGGAATAGATAAAACTAAAGGTATTAAAATATATCCTAAAAAGACTGTTAAAATTTTTTCAAATATTGATGCTTTTTTATTTATTGTTTTAATTTTATAAAACAAAATTGATATTATTAGTGAAATTATTAAACTAAAATAATATGTATCTAAATTTAAGTATAAATTTAGATAATATGAATAAATTAAATTAAAAAAAGATAAAATTGTAATTAAACCAAAGAAAAAACTCAGATATTTAATTTGTAATCCAAACATCCAATTATACAGAACTTAATCTAAAAATATTTTCAACAAATGATATTGATTCTTTTTTAACAATAAACACAACTCTGTCATCTTTTTTGAAAATAAAATTTGATCTTGGTATAATAACTTTTTTATCTCTTAACACAGCTCCTATTCTTAATTCATCAGGAAGATTTGCGTTTTTTAAATCTTTATTAATTAACTCTGAAGTTTCAATTATTTCAGCTTCAATAACTTCATATTCGCCATTTGAAATTGTGTAAGCATTTTCAATAGTACCTTTATGAATATGTTTTAAAATACTAGAAACAGTTGTCATTCGAGGATCAATTAAATCATCAATCTTTAATGATGATTGAAGTAATGAATAATTCGGTTTATTAATTAAAGCCATAGTTCTTTTATCGTCAATTTTTTTTTGATTTTTTACAAATTTTTCAACAAGAACACTTACCATTAGGTTATCTTCATCATCGTTTGTTAATGCTAATACAGTTTCTGCTTCATCTAAATTAGCTTCTGTTAAAACTTCTTCATCTAAACCATCACCATTGATAATAATAGAATTATTTAATTCATTGGCTAAATATTCAGCACGACTTTTATCTTTTTCAACAATTTTAACCCTGACAGCATCTAAGGTTTCTTCAATATTTTTAGCAAGATTATATCCGATATTCCCACCACCAATAATTAAAATTTTTTTTGAAATTTTTTCTAAATGTCCGAAAGCTTCAAGAGTTTCAGACATTTGAGATGAATTAATAATTACATAAATTTTATCATCTTTTTTAACAGCATCAGTTTTTTTAGGAATAAAGAACTTATCATCTCTATTAATACCAATAATATTAGCTTCAAGTTTTGGATATTTTTTTGTTAATTCATTAAATTTTATATTAATTGATTTACAATCATCTTTTATAAGAATTTCTAATAATCTGATTTTATTTTCAGCAAAAGGAACACTATCTAAAGCTCCTGGGGCTTCTAATTTTCTTTGAATTGATTTTGCTATCTCAATTTCAGGTGAAATAATTACATCAATTGGTAAATTTTCTTTATTATAAACTCTACTAAATTTTGGGTTTAAATAATCTTGAGATCTAATTCTAGCAATCTTTTTTGGAATTTTATAAATAGAAAAAGCTATTTGACATATTAACATATTAATTTCATCATTTCGAGTAACCGCTATAATCATATCTGTTTCAGATGCATTGGCTTTTTCGAGAATAGACGGGTATGTAGCTTTTCCAACTATTGCTTTAACATCTAAACTATCATTAATTTTCTGAATATCTTCACTCGATTGGTCAATTACTGTTATAGAATGTCCTTGTTCACTCAATAATTTAGCAATAGTAAATCCTACTCTTCCAGCACCACAAATTATTATATTCATTTCAATTAAATTCTTTTATTCCTAGGCCTTTAAGCTTTCTATGGAGTGCACTTCTTTCCATGCCAACAAAATTTGCTGTTTTAGATATATTTCCATTAAATTTTTTTAATTGAATAGTTAAATACTCTTTTTCAAAATTTTCTCTAGCTTCTTTTAACGGTATAGATAGAGCATTTTCAGTAATTTTTTCGTTAAAATTATCACTTTTTAAAGATTCTTTAATAATATTAGAAATCTTGTGATTTGTATCAGGTTGTAAAATTGCAACTCTTTCAATTAGATTTCTTAACTCTCTAACATTTCCTTGCCAATTATGATTTAAGATATAACTGTCATTTTCATCAATTTCTAACTCTTTAATATTATAATTATTAGAAATTTTTTTCGAAAAATATTTTATTAATAATGGAATATCTGAAATTCTTTCATTTAAAGATTTAATGTTTATCTCAAATACACTTAATCTATGATAAAGATCTTCTCTGAAGTTTCCTATTTTTATTTCTTCTTTTAAATCTTTGCTTGAAGAACAAATTAATCTTACATCAACATTAACATCACTATTACCATTTAATCTTTTAAATTTTTGATCAATCAAAACTCTTAATATTTTCGATTGAATAGCTAAAGGAATTTCTGAAACTTGATCTATTAGCAATGTTCCTTGGTTTGCTTTTTCTAAAGCTCCATAAGAAATTGAACCATTATTTTTTTCTTCCCCAAATAATTCAAACTCATATTTATTTAAATCAAGCAATGCTCCATTTAAAATTATAAATGGTTTATTATTTCTTTTTGATTTTTTATGAATTTTTCTTGCTATTAATTCTTTTCCAGAGCCAGATGGTCCATTTATAAGAATTCTACTTTCAGTTAAAGAAATTTTATCGATTTGATCTCTTATAGTAGTTATATTTTTACTATCTCCAATTAAATCATAAGAAGAAAATAATTTATTTTCATATTCTTTATTTTGATTTTTTAAATTTAAATTTTCTACCGCTCTACTTACAAAATTTAATAATCTTACTTGATCAAAAGGTTTTTCTACAAATTCAAATGCACCATGTTTTAAAGAATTAACTGCCATTTCTATATTTGCATGTCCTGTAATTATAATTACAGGCACATCTTTATCTTTTGATTTAATGTGAGCCAACAGTTCAATTCCATCATTATCACCTTTGTCTAACTTAACATCTATTATAGCAACATCGGGTATTTTTTTATCTATTTCACTTAATGCTTGGTTGTAATTAGCAGCAACTCTAGTTTTATATCCAGCATCTATAAGTAATTCATTTAAGATATTTCTAATATCCGAATTATCATCAACTATAAGAATTTCAACTGACATTAAATTTTAAAATTAATTTCTATTTTAGCTCCATCAAGAATAGGTACAAATTCAAGTTCACCGTTATGATCATTAATAATTTTATTAACTATTGATAAACCCAATCCAGTTCCATTTTTTTTAGTAGTATAATATGGGTTTAAAATTTCTTTAATATTATCTTTTTGACTAAAACCAATACCATTATCCACTAATACTATTTTAATATGGTCATTATTATCTAAAATTTCAATTGATATTTTCTTTTTAAAATCAGGGCTTTTTTCTAATTTCTGTTCAATACTTTCAATAGAATTTTTAATCAAATTAAAGAAAACTCTTCCAATTTGCTCTTTGTCACATTTAAATAAAATAATATCAGTATTTTT
>CACFSG010000031.1 GCA_902568875.1 uncultured Pelagibacteraceae bacterium | reverse complement strand
TGATAAATGATTTAAAGGTCCTCCAATATTTTTAACAAATATAACATCATCTATTTTGTTAAATGTTACATCGCTTTTATAAGTCTCTTTAAATGGTCCTTTGCCAATAGTAAGATCAGCTATGATTTTTTTTAAATCACCTTCATTTTTATTTTCATAAATTTTAGCATCATAACAAAAAGGAACAAATTCAGGATATTTTTCAATATCTAAAACCAAATTTATTAGATCATCTTTTTTACATTCAATTAATCTCTTAACTGAAGCTTTTGGCATTAATGTTTTTTAATTCTACTTTTTTGAAGTTTAACAAAATCTTCATCAGCATGATATGATGATCTTGTTAAAGGTGAAGAAGATACTAAAAGAAATCCTTTTGATTTTGCAATTAATTCTAATTCTTTAAATTCATCTGGATGATAGTATCTTTCAAGTGGATGATGTTTGATAGATGGTTGCAAGTATTGACCGATTGTTAAGAAGTCTACATAGGCTGATCTTAAATCGTCCATTACTTGGATTATTTCATCATGTTCTTCACCTAAACCAACCATAATCCCAGATTTGGTGAATATTTTATTATTATTTTTTTTTGCATTTTTCAATAATTCAAGAGATGCAAAGTATCTAGCTCCAGGTCTCACTTTTAGATAAAGGCTTGGCACTGTTTCAATGTTATGATTAAATACATCAGGATTTGCCTCTAGTATTTTTTTATAAGACTCTCCTTTTCTTAAAAAATCTGGTGTTAAAACTTCAATAGTTGTAGATGGATTTTTTTTTCTAGTAGTTTCTATAACTTTTTTAAAATGACTTGATCCACCATCATCTAAGTCGTCTCTATCAACAGAAGTAATTACCACATGTCTAAGTTCAAGTTTTTTTACTGCATTAGCTATTTTAATGTCTTCAAATGGATCTAATTTTTCAGGTTTTCCAGTTTTAACATCGCAAAATGCACAAGCTCTTGTACATGTGTCTCCCATAATCATAAAAGTTGCATGTCTCTTACTCCAACATTCAGTTATATTTGGACAGTTAGCTTCTTGGCATACGGTAACTAAATTATTTTTATTAACTACAGTTTTTGTTAAAAAAAATTCTTTACTGTTTATAAGTTTTGATCTTATCCAATCAGGTTTTTTCTTAATTGGATTAATTGGATTTTTAATTTTTTCAGGATGTCTAGGTCTAATTTTTTGTGTCATTATTTTTTATTATATAAATTGTCTCATTTTTTTTAGCAAATAAGAATCTTTCTCTAATTAAAATTTCTATATAATCAAGATCAAGATTGTCACTTAGTAGTGAATTTTTTAAATCTAAATTGTTTATTTTATTAATTAATACAAGTTCGTCTTTTTTAAGATTTTCTAAAACTTGTTTTTTTTCAAAATATGAAATAAGTCCTCTTTGTCCTGATAAAAGATTAAAGAAAAAATACAAAATCAAGAACGTTGAAACCAATAAAAAATAATTTTTTTTTAATCTTTTAAGCATTAATGAATCTTATTCATTCTAGCTCTTTTTCCAAGTTCTTCTTCTATACGGATTAATTGATTATATTTAGCTACTCTTTCAGACCTAGCTAAAGATCCTGTTTTTATTTGATTTGAATTAGTTCCAACTGCAAAATCAGCAATAAATGTATCTTCACTATCACCTGATCTGTGAGAAATAATTGTTTTAAATCCTATAATTTGAGCAAATTTAATAACATCTATTGTCTCTGAAACTGTTCCTATTTGATTTAATTTAATCAAAATTGCATTTGAAGACATATTTAAAAAACCTTTTTTAAGTCTTTCAAGATTGGTAACATAAAGATCATCCCCTACTATTTGAACTTTTTTTATTGATTTCATTAATTTATTCCATGATTTCCAATCATTTTCTGCAAATGGGTCTTCTAATGATTTAATTTTATATTTATTAATCATTTTTTTGTATTCTTGAATAGATTTATCAGCAGATATATATTTTTTAGAATGAATAGAATATTTTTTTTTTTTACACAATTCATTAGCTGCTATATCTAAACATATAGACACATCTTTACCATTTACAAAACCAGATTTTCTTATTGCAGATACTATTAAATCTAAAGCTTGATTATTATTATTAATCATAGGTGCAAAACCACCTTCATCTCCAACTGATGTAGATAGTCCTTTATTTTTAATAATTTTGCTTAAATTTTTAATTATAAGAAAGCAAATTCTTATAGCTTCAGAAAAACTATTTGCTCTATCTGGTCTAATCATAAATTCTTGTATTCTAAGACCATTATTAGCATGAACACCTCCATTAATTACATTCATTAAAGGATATGGTAATTGAAAATTATTTTTTACTAGAAAAGATTTATAAAGAGGTATTTTTTTTACTTTTGCTGAAAGTTTTTTTACAGCCATAGAAACAGCAAGTATTACGTTTGCTCCAAATTTACTTTTTTGTCTAGTACCATCTAAATTTATCATTAATGTATCTATTCTTTCTTGGTTATGAACATTTTGTCCTTTTAATTTTTTGGAAATCTTTGTATTAACCAAATTTACTGCTCCTAATACACTTTTGCCTAAAAAACGTTTATTATTTTTGTCTCTTTTTTCAAATGCTTCATAAGTTCCTGTGGAAGCACCTGAAGGACAAATTGAAGATGCACTATTATTTTTTACAAAAACTTCAGCCTCAATAGTCGGATTTCCTCTACTGTCAAAAACTTGACGGGCTTTAACTTTTAAAATTTTACTCACTAATTTTTAATTAAACTATCTATATCTGTAAGTTGTTTTAATAAATTTTCTAATTTGTTTAATGGAACCATATTAGGTCCATCTGAAGGAGCGTTATCAGGATCTTGATGAGTTTCTATAAATACCCCAGCTACTCCAACAGCAACCGCTGCTCTTGCTAAATATTCCACAAATTCTCTTTGGCCACCACTTTTTTCTCCAAGTCCACCCGGTTGTTGCACTGAATGAGTTGCATCAAAAATTACTGGATAACCATTTTTTGCCATAATAGGCAAAGATCTCATATCTGAAACAAGAGTGTTATAACCAAAGCTAGCGCCTCTCTCAGTAACTAAAATATTTTTATTTCCTGAATCTGAAATTTTTTTTGTTACATTAACCATATCCCATGGAGCTAAAAATTGTCCTTTTTTAACATTTATAATTTTTTTTGTTTTAGCTGCTGCAATTAACAAATCTGTTTGTCTGCATAAAAAAGCTGGAATCTGAAGTATGTCTACATGATTACTTACAATTGAGCATTGTTCAATATTATGAATATCTGTTAAAATTGGAATATTTAATTCTTTTCTAATTTTATCAAAAACGGGTAATGAGGCATCTAAACCTGCGCCTCTTTTTCCTTTTAAACTAGTTCTATTAGCCTTATCAAAAGATGTTTTATAAATAAAACCAAGATTAAATTTTTTTGTAATCTCGTGTATTTTTCCTGCCATATCCATAGCATGTTGTTCTGTTTCTAATTGGCAAGGTCCTGCAATAATACAAATTTTACTGTTATTTGATATTTCTATATTTCCACAATTTACTTTAATACTACTCATCTATGATTTTTTGATGCCTTGATAAATGATGAGAATAATGGATGTGGAGCCAAAGGTCTAGATTTAAATTCTGGATGAAACTGAACTCCAATAAACCATGGATGATTTTTAAGCTCAATTATTTCTGGTAGCTTACCATCAGGAGATAAACCTGAAAAAGACATACCATTTTTCTCAAATTTTTCCTTAAATGCAATATTAACTTCATATCTATGACGGTGTCTTTCTTTAATTAAATTTTTTCCATAAATTTTTTGAATCATTGAATTTTTCTTTAATTTTGCATCATAAGACCCAAGTCTCATGGTACCACCCAAATTTTTATCTGTACCTTTTATCTTTTTGCCATTTTTAGTCCATTCATTAATTAAACCTATGATCGCTAAACCATTTTTATCATATTCACTCGAAGTTGCTTTTTTTAAATTAAGTTTATTTCTTGCAAATTCAATTATAGCCATCTGCATTCCATAACAAATACCTAGAAATGGAATATTATTCTTTCTTGCATATTTAATTGCTTCAATTTTACCTTCTGTGCCTCTTTTACCAAAACCACCTGGAATTAAGATCCCAGAAATATCTTTAAGTTTGGATTTTATTTCTGATACTTTTA
>CACFSG010000030.1 GCA_902568875.1 uncultured Pelagibacteraceae bacterium | reverse complement strand
GGTTTTGGTCACTGGAATGCTGGAGAAAGCGGTCGTCATAAAAATAGTGCTAGAGGTGGACGTTATTGTCATAGAAATTCAGATTGTACATATTATCAAGGTTGGGGTGGATTTAACACATCTCATAGCCTAGTAGAAACAGGCTCAGAAACAACAACAACAACAAATGATGATGGAACTACAACTACAACTACAACTCCAATTTATGAACAAGTTCAAACTGATGTTGGTACACAATCAAGAGTTCATCCAAATGGAACAAGTACACAATGCAATAGAGACTCTTGTATAAATGTTGCTGTAAGTCCAAGAGGAGCAGGTTTAATTATGAATACTTTAAACCCGTTAGGAATGGCATGGGGAACAGACTCTCATGCATTTTCACAAATGGCAGAGGATTATTTTAAAGACTCAAACGCAGGAGGATCAATTCTAGATCCAGATTCTATATGTCAATTGAATTACGTTATTGTGATTGGGGATGGTGCTATGACTAATACGGGAGTTTTAACTGCAGGTGGTCAAACAGCTGCAAGAATGGAAAGATTGAGAAAAATGGGAGTTAAATCTCTTTATGTAGCTTACGGTGGCGGTATATCAGGTACAAATTTAGATAGGTTTCATGAACTTGCAAGAATAGGTTCAAGCAATTTGGGTGAGGATACAACTGCACAGGAATGTAGAGATCATGATGAATGTGAAAGAGCAATAATAGCTAACACACCAGAAGATTTAAAATCAGACTTAACTAGTAAAATTAGACAAATTATTGCAGACAAACTTGCATTTACCGCTCCATCTATTACGGCTACCATTCAAGAAGGTGGATCGTTATATCAAGCACAATTTGCTTATGAACAGTATGGTGAATGGCGTGGAACTATATTAAGAAAAAAATTAAAAACAGGTAATTGTGACGATAGCAATGATGTTACAGACGATGATTGTGTTGAGCATGATACCTCAGCTACAAATACACATGGTAATTGGAATGCTGCACTTAAGATAAAAGGTCAATCTACCTCAGGATCGTCGCCAGATACAAGAAAGATTTGGACGGCGTGGAGTGGAGCTCCATATAAAAAAGATTGGGATAATTTTAATGTTAACAACTCTACTGCCTTGAAAAATATGTTTGATCAAATGGGATACACTATTCCAGATTACTATCATAGCACTTCACATTGCTCTACTGTGGGCCAAGATACAGATTTAGGCGATGAGGTAAAGGGTTTAATTAACTTTATGAAAGGTAACGATTATTTTGATTATAATGATAACTGTGACGTAGAAGAAGTTAGAGCTCATGTTATGGGAGATGTATACCATTCTCAACTTATTGAAGTTGGAGCTCCTGATGCAAATATATCTTTCACAAGTACTAATGAAGAAGCTTATTATAGAGCCACTAATAATTATCAAGGTTATATGTCAAAATATGCAAATAGAGAAAATATAATCTATGCAGGTGCTAATAGTGGAATCTTACACGCCATAAATGCTAAAACTGGTGAAGAACAATGGGCTTTTATCCCTCCATTTATTGGTTCACTCTTGCCTCAAATTATAAACAAAGATTATGAAGGTAGAATAGATGGAAATGCTGGTGGATCAAATCCAATTTTTGGTGTTGATGGATCCCCAGTTGTTCATGATGTATTTATAAAAGGGTATAATCAAAATTTAGGACTAGCAGGTTCAAAATCCTGGCGAACAATAATGATGGTGCCCTATGGAAGAGGTGGTGCAGGTTTTTCAGTACTAGATATTACTGAACCTGGTGCAGCGGGAGGTAAAGGTCCAATTCACATGTTTTCGGTTTTTAATGATAAAATTAATCAAAAGATATTAATTTCGGATGTTAATGGCGATGTGACAGAGAGAGAGTATAACGCAGGTTCTGGATCTTTACTTACTTCAATGGAAGGAGCGGTAGCCACAGATAATTTTAATAATGCTAGAGATGCGGACGAAAAAGTGGGTGATGACGTATTTACTGAGCAGATTAAAATTGCACCATGTGTTACATCAACTGATTTTAAAGATAGTGGAACAAATTCTTGTTATCAGGGTAGAACTTTTCATTTCCCAGAAATTGTTTTGGATTTTCCTTTAGATGAAACGATCCCAGATGGCGTTATAAGTGCATCACAACTTGTTGGTGGAGTTCCACAAGCTATGAAAATTACAGAAGCAAAAATGGTAGATGATGGTATAGGAGGAGCTATTTTAAGAGTAACATTTGACAGTATTAAAGTTTTTAATGCCAATCAATCAGAAACTGAACCAAAAGTTTCAGATCAAATTAGTTTATCAGCATGTATGGGTGCTTCTGGTTTAGAACCGGAATATGATTACTCTCAGTTAGGCGAAACTTGGTCAACTCCAAAAATAATTAGAATGCCAACATCTTCAGACGGAACTATTGACGAGGACAGGTATGTGGCAGTATTGGGTGCTGGTATGTCTAAAAATGATGCATGCACAGGTTCTGCAGTATTCTTAGTTGACCTTGAAGGTCATGCTGATGGTAAACATGGAAGAATATATGGAGCAGATGTAAACGGTGGGCCTATTACTATAGTGGATACATCACCTAGTGGAGTTACTTTGGGATCAACGATATTATCCACTCCAAATGGAAGTGATATAGCAAACGCAATTCCAGCTTCTCCAGTTGTTATCACTCCTGATACTGCACCAAATATTCCTTGGAGAGGAGCACTAGTCTATATTAATGATCTTGAAGGCAAAATTACAAAAATAAATTTATCAAACAATACAAAAGGATACACTTCTGGCGGTTTGATACCAGGAGTAACAAAACTTTATGATCAAACAACTTTATTTAATTTAAAAGCCAATGAAGAGAATGGAAGATACTCATATTTTTCAATGGATGCAGGTTTAGGATTAAGCGATGGTGGTTTTTGGTTGTTTGGCTCAACTGGAAACTTTACTGATCTTGGTTCAAGAGCAGAGGGATTGGATAACATTTTATATGGCATACAAGATGAACACTATCCATATTGGAAACATTTGAATGGGGTTATAATACCTGATGCAGTTGTTACACCAGGTGCTGTCCCTATGAAAATTAATGGAGAATTTATAAAATTAGCAAACAAAGGAGCAAATGATGCGGATAACGTAAGTAATTCCACAACTTGTACTAACACTTCAGGAGATAGATATGGTCTTAATTGTCCTTTGCCAGACGCTGCCAGAGCTTGGGTTGCACATTTAGAAAAAGGTGACTCAGGTTTTGTTTTACCTAGAACCTATAGAAAAGCATCAGCGCCGCCTACTTTATTTAAAGGACAAGTTTATTACCCAATTTACCAACCACCTCCAAACACTAACAAATGCGATCAAGGAAATGCATTTATTTGTGCAGCAGATGATGAGTGTGGAACAAATACTTCTGCCAGATTAGATGAATTAGAATTTAATCCAGTGGATGATGAAGGCAATGTAATAGATAATCCTCCAGAGGTTGCGTGTGGATTTGTTAGAAAAGGTGTATTATCAGAGCTTGTTGTCTTTGGAGATAAATTATTTGCCAATGTTGCAGGACCTTCTGATGATGAAAGTACTTTGTTTTCGATCCTGTCAATTCCAGGAGAGATAATAACAAATAAAGGTGGTTGGAGAGATAGTAGCTTTTAATAAATTTAAATATTTTTATGTTTAGGATTATAAAATTACTATTTTTTTTTTTAATATTTATTCCAAAATTAAATGCTGAGAATATAACTGAAAGCCAAGAAATATCTGGTGTAACAAGAACTGCTCAACAGCATATTAAAGATGATGCAGATATTACTTTTACAATTACAAATTCTACTATTTCTAGAGCTAATTATACTATAAAAATTAATACCACTGAATCAGCTGAGGCAAATAATGCAACAATTGTTATATCTTCTGACTCAACAGTAAAAACAACAACTGGAGGAAATGCAATTTATGGTAATGCTTCCGATGGTTTAACAGTTAATAATTCAGGAACTGTTTCTTCTTCTGAAAGCACTAAAGCTATAGATCTAGCTAATTCAACTGGTGCGACTATAACTAATAATTCTGGTGGTAGTATTTATGCAAATGGTAGAACTATATCAGTTGGAGCATCTGATACAGCAACTATAAATAATTATGGAAAAATTTATAGTACAACAACAGGTGGACAGGGTAACACTATTTATTCAACAGATACTACAGAAACTTTAACCTTAACAAATCACGCAGGTGGTGAAATAACAAATAATAGTAGTGGCAAATCCACACTTAGAATTAGAAGGACTTCAACCATAACAAACAGTGGTACTATTAAAAATAATCAAGGACCTAGTGCAACTGCAATTGAATTGTATGGAAGCAACAATACCTTAACATTAAAAGATAGTGGTATAGTTGTTGGTATAATTGAGTCCAGTGGGACTAATAATACTTTAAAATTACAACATGGCGTAGGACAGAGTTACTTTTATGAAACATCTGGCAATTTTACTTTAGAAGATTTAGATGGAAACAATGTTGTTAAAGGTTCAGCAGGTTCCGTTGGACAAGGAGGAAATGAATTCATAGATGAGTCTTTAGGATATAAATCTTTAAATATAAGAAAATCGTTAACTCAATTTAAAATTAGTGATCAATTTTTAGATCGTGACACTGCTTGGGTAGAAACATTTTCATCACTGCTTAAAAGAGATGG
>CACFSG010000029.1 GCA_902568875.1 uncultured Pelagibacteraceae bacterium | reverse complement strand
TAATTCAATTTTCTCATTTTTTTATTATTTGTTAATAGTATAGAAAATTCTTGTTTTTTTTTTTTAAAACGTAAAATTTTATTAAGTTTACTAAGTTTTTTTTTAAAATAATTATTTGGATCTTTAATTTTTTTTTTCCATTTAGAATAATCTAAAATCACATTAGCTTTAATCATTACTCAGTTTTTTGATCTGAATAAGCTTTAACTATTTTTGAAACTAATGGATGTCTTACAACATCAGTATGATCAAAATCAACGACTGAAATTTCTTTTAAATGACCAAGTAAGTTTTTAGATCGATTAAGTCCTGATAAAGATTTATTTGGTAAATCAATCTGTGAAGGATCACCATTTATTACTATCTTTGAATTTTCACCAATTCTTGTTAAAAACATTTTTATTTGAGTATCTGTTGCATTTTGAGCTTCATCCAGTATAGCAAAAGAGTTTTTTAATGTTCTTCCTCTCATAAAAGCTAATGGTGCTATTTCTATATCACCTACTTCAATTTTCTTTTGAATTTTTTCAAAATCTAATAAATCATAAAGAGAGTCATATAAAGGCCTTAGATAAGGATCTACTTTTTCTCTCATATCTCCTGGCAAAAATCCTAACCTTTCACCAGCTTCAACTGCTGGTCTTGATAAGATAATTCTTTCTATTTTTTTATCTAAAAGCATTGTGAGAGCGACAGCGACGGCTAAAAATGTTTTTCCTGTACCTGCAGGCCCGGCTGAAATTATTATTTCACTTTCTTTAAGTGCTCTAACATAATTTTTTTGTTTCTCAGATCTTGGTATAACTGATTTTTTTGGTGTTTTTATAATATATTCTATATTTTTTTCTGATTTTTTTAATTTTTCGTCTATCATAAATTTATTTAATGAAGAAATTATATCTTTTTTTTCAATATTTCCATTATTTAAAAATTGGTTAGTTAGAAATTGAATAGCATTTTTGATTAGATCATTTTTTTTAGGGTCACTTTTTACAAGTACAGAATTCCCTCTTGAATATATCTTAGTTTCGGTAATCCTCTCTAATTCTTTTAAATTTTTATTAAATTCTCCAACAACTCCCCTAAGTATATTGTTATCGTGAAAAATAACACTCAATGTATTATTTTCTGAATAAACAAATTTTAAGGATGTTTGTAAATTTTTTTTAATTGTATTACTCAAATTTATGCTACTCTAAGATTTGATTTTTTAACTCTTTCACCAAAAAGAGTATTCTGATTACTATTAGTTATTTTCACTTTAATGATTTTTCCCACATCTTCATAATTAGAGTCAAATATCACTGGTGTCATATACTCAGATCTACCAAAAAATTTAATACTTTTATCCATTTTATTCTCTACTAAAACATTAATAACTTTATTTTTTAGAAATCTATTCATTTCTAATTGATTGTTAAATAATTCTTTTTGTACCAGCTTAAGTCTCTCTAATGAGACTTTTCTTTCAATCAATTTCAAGTTTGAAGCAACTGTGCCAGGTCTTGGACTAAATATAAAGGAAAATGAGTTTATAAATTTAATTTTTTTAATTAAATTTAATGTTGCCTCAAAAGCATTTTTATCTTCCCCAGGATAAGCAATTAAAAAATCGCTTGAAAATTCAATTGATGAATTTATTTTTTTTAATCTTTCATAAATTTTTAAATAATCTTTAATAACATGCTTTCTATTCATTAATTTTAAAACTTTATCTGATCCACTTTGTACAGGTAAATGAACTAATGGCATTAATTTTTTAGACATTCCATAAACTTCAATTAAATCATCTGTCATATCTTTAGGATGTGATGTTGTATATCTTATTCTTAAAATTTTAGGAATTTTTTCAATTTCAAGTATTAAATTTGATAATCTATAATTTTCATCTTTATAAGCATTAACATTTTGTCCTAATAAAATAACTTCTTTTACTCCATTATCCGCAAGATTTTTTGCTTCATTAATAATTTCTTTAAAAGGCCTAGAATATTCTGGTCCTCGTGTATATGGTACAACACAAAAATTACAAAACTTATCACAACCTTCCTGTATTGTTAAAAATGATGAAACCTTTATGGAAGAATTTTTTATTTTTTTTAAATAATTAAATTTTGCAACTGAATCAAATTCTGTTTCATCTATTTTTTTTTGTTTATCTAAATATACTTCAATTTTATTGTTTAATTTATGATATGCTTGAGGACCAATTACTAAATCAATATAAGGTTCTCTTTTCAACATCTCTTCATTTTCTGCTTGAGCAACACATCCAGTCACTATTACAATTGGTTTTTTTTTGAATTGAAAACTTTTTTTAACTCTTCCTATTTCGTGATAAACTTTTTCTTTTGCTTTATCTCTTATATGGCATGTATTTAATAAATAACAATTTGCATCTTTAATCTTATTAGTTTTAATAAATCCAATTTTTTTTACAGTATCAAGTATACGATTAGAATCGTATTCATTCATCTGACAACCAAATGTTTTGATAAATATTTTTTTACTCATTTTCTGAGTTTACTTTAACTCCATACAATTCAAGTTTATGATCAACTAACTTATATCCGTATTTTTTTGCAACCTTTTTTTGTAATTTTTCAATTTCTTCATCAACAAATTCTATTATCTCTCCAGTTTTAACATCAATTAAATGATCATGATGACCTTCATTTAATTCCTCATATCTTGCTTTACCACCTTTAAACTCATGTTTGGTTAATATACCAGACTCCTCAAAAAGTTTTACAGTTCTATAAACTGTTGCAATACTAATTTTTGAATCAACTTGAGATGCTCTTTTATAAAGTACATCTACATCCGGATGATCAGTCGACTCAGACATTATTTTAGCAATAATACGTCTCTGATCTGTAAGCTTAACACCTTTAGATAAACATTTTTGTTCTATTGTTTCTGACATAATCAATTTTAACTCAAATAAATAGGATTAATCAAATTTTTTTTAACTTTAAATTTTTCACATAGTTTAGGTATATTTTCATATTTAATATCACTTACATCCTTAAAATCATTAAAACTAAAACAATAATAGTCTGTTTTATTAGAAAAATGAATAGCTTTTACAATTGAAAGAGAATTTCTTATTCCTGCAAAGCTACCCGGTCCTCTATTAACATAAATTTTCGAAACTTTTTTTAAATTTAAATTCCTTGAATTTAAAAATTCATTGATAAGTATAGTTAATTTTTCATAATTAAATTTGGTATTTTCATGAGTAATATTATAATTAATATCATTATTAATGATCATTAAAAAAATTTTATCTTTAGCTGCATCAATTATAAGTTTGTTCATTTTACAAATTTATTTTTTAACCAATTCTATTTCAGAAGAAAATAATAGTAAATATTATTCAAATGATAATGGTATTTTATCTTTAATGTATCATCGATTTAATGAAAATAGATATCCATCTACAAATATCAAAATGAATGTTTTTAAAGAACAAATGGAAATCATAAAAAATCTTGATTATAAATTTTATGATCCTAAATTATTTATAGATGACTTTGATAAACCGAAAGACAAAAAAGAAATTTTGATTACCATAGATGATGGTTTCAAATCATTTTATAATGAAGCTTGGCCATATCTAAAAAAGAATAAAATTCCATTTATTCTTTTTATCTCAACAGAGCCTGTTGGAAAAAATGGTTATATGAATTGGGATGAGATCAAAGAAATAGAAAAATCTAATTTTGCAATGATTGGACATCATTCACATACTCATGAATACTTAATTGATATGAATAATTTAGATTTTGTAAAAGACATTGAAATTGCAAATGAAATTTTTAAAGATAAGTTTGGATATGTACCGGAAATTTTTTCATATCCTTTTGGCGAATATTCTAAATATATGAAAGACTATATTTCTAAAAATTTCAAAGTTGCATTTGGTCAACATTCTGGGGTAATTGATATAAATAAAGATAAATTTGAATTACCAAGATTTCCAATTAATGAAAAATATGGTGATCTTAAAAGATTTAAGTCTTTAATTAATTACAAACCATTAGAATATAAAAATTTAAAACCTGAAGAAAAAAAAATTAATGACTCAAATAATCCGCCAAAATTGATAATTGAATTTTTTAAGGAACAAACAAATATTAACAACATAAATTGTTATTCAAATGACGGTGGAAATTGGAAAAAATCAAATTTAAAATTTCAGCAACAAACTTTGATAATTAATTTTGATGAAAAATTTATACCAAGAAGAGGACGTGTTAATTGCTCTTTAAATGATAATGGAAAATGGAGATGGTTTGGAACTCAATTCATCATTCAGAAAAATTAAATTAAACTTTCAAGTTCAATACTTGATGGCAAAAGCCTTGCATCATCAAAATCTTTTAAATTATTTTGTTTTATAATCTTAGTTAATACTTCAACATATTTCTCACCAGTTTCAGCATATTCATTCAAATATTTTACAAGAATTAAACTATCTATTGGTTTTCCAGCATCTCTCAATTGAGCCCTAACTTTTCTTAAATTTTTATACGAAGAATGTGTATTTAAATTACGTTGATAAGCTCTTACAGAGGCTTGCAATACATTAAATTTCATAACCTTATGACCTTGATTTTTATCTGCATCTTTTGGTTTTAAACCTTCACCAGACCAAGTCCACTGTCCAAATAACGCATTACCTTCTTGAGCAAATCTAGATGTACCCCAACCAGTTTCTTTTGCAGCTTGAGCAATTGCAAGTGAAACAGGAA
>CACFSG010000028.1 GCA_902568875.1 uncultured Pelagibacteraceae bacterium | reverse complement strand
TATATTAGGAGGAATAGGTCTAAACAAAAGTGAAAGATTAATTCTTACCAATACTACCTCAAGTGGTTTATTAAACGTTACAGATAACTACGAGAATTTTGAAATTTTATTTGGTAATAAACTTAATAATAGTTTTTTAATACCTGATATTGGTTATACATTAGGGTATTCATACACGCCCTCACATAAAGAAAGTCAATATTTTGATTGGGACGATAGACATGTTCTTAATATTTCTGCAGCTCTAAGTGATGAATATACTTTTTTTCAAAGTGATAAAAGAAATTTTTCTTTAGGATGGATTCTAGATTACAGAACTTTGGCAAATAATGATGATCAAAATTATTTAATTAATGGGACAAGCACTTTTTACGATCAAGACGATGAATTAAAAAAAGAAGCAAGTTTTTCAAGTAATTTAAATTATAAATATAAACCAAATGAGAACAGTATTTTTTCATTTAATTTAGATGGACTTACCTCTAGTCAAGACTCCGTTAGCTTACTGGCAAACCTTATATTTAAATTTAAAATTTAAATATTTTAATAATTGTATACGTTTATATTAAAGAAAAGTAATTTTCTATTAATTTAAATATTTTATAATTTGTTCAATGATCACTAAATATAATACACACCCTAAGACAAGATAAGGGCCAAAAGGAATTTTTGATGACATTGTTTTAGATTTATTTATTAAGCTTGGAATTGCAAAACATAATGCTACAAGTGATGAGAAAAATAATATAAATGGAATTGACACCCACCCAAACCAAAAACCCATTGCAGATAAAAGTTTGGCATCTCCTAAACCCATACCTTCTTTGTTTCTTAATTTTTTATAAGCAAATATTATTAACCATATAATTAAATAACCAACTACTCCTCCAATCAATGAATTAATGTAATTTGGAAATAAATATTGATTTAGGTTTGGATCAAATGACTTTAAAAAACCAATCGCCATAAGAGGGAAAGTTAATTCATTTGGAATTATAAAGTGTTTTAAATCTATAAAAAAAATAATTACAAAGAAAATAGTTAATATAAAGAGTAGCAATGTAGCAATAGAAAAACCAAAAAAGTGAAAAGAGATAAGAAAACCAAGTGCTACCAGTAGTTCTACTACAAAATACTGAAAAGATATTTTAAAGCCACAATTTCTGCATTTTCCTTGAAGAATTATGTATGAAATAAAGGGTATATTATCAAACCAATTAATCTTTCTTTGGCAATTTTTACACTTTGATCTAGAGGAAACTATATTTCCTCTCTCAGGCAGTCTATATATGCATACGTTACTAAAGCTTCCCCATAGACTACCAAGTATAAATACAGCTATATAGATAATTAACACTGATTATATTTTAATTCGTGAAGCTATTTCAACAATACCTTCAATACAATACTGAATAAATATAACAGCATCTTGAATATGAAGATAAAAATTTGGCGAATGAACTAAAATTTCCATATTTTGAAAAAATATCAAAAAAGAGATAGATTGCCAATAAAAATAATATGTTTTTTGGTTCAAAAAAACCTGAAGTAAATAAAGTAGAGGATACTTCTAGTAAAGATCTAGCTTTAATTACACAAATGAATAACGAGCTTGCAGGCTCCTTAGATTTAAAAGAGACATTACAGAATGCGCTTGAAGTAATCATTAAAAGAATAAATGCCCAAGCAGCAAATGTTTTTTTTATTGAAGAAAAAAAACAAGTTTTTCAATGTATTGCATCAAAGTACCAAGCTTATCTCGAAGATTTTGAAATACCAATTACACAAGGGGTAATGGGCAAAGCTACAGCGACTAAAAAGTGTATTAGAGTGGGTGACGTAAGAAAAGATGTGAGAGAAATAGCAGAATTTTATTTTGATTTAGATAATAAAACAAACTTTACAACTTATTCTGTTTTATGCTCACCCTTACTAGTTTCGGGTGAATGTATTGGTGTTATTCATTGTTTAAACAAAAAAACAAATACAAAACTGTTTGAAGAAAGCGATAGAAAACTTCTAGAAACTTTGTCAGGACCAGCAGCACTTGCGATTAAAAATGCAAAGACTGCAAAAGAATTGGTTGATAAAAATAGAATGCAAAAAGAAATAGAAATTGTTGGGGATATTCAAAAAACTTTATTATCTCAAAATAAAAAAGATCCTTTTCCTATTGCAGGCATAAACATTCCTGCAAAGGTTGTCTCTGGGGACTTTTATAATTTTTCAGATCTTGGTGAAGGAAGATTTGGTTTTGGTGTTGCTGATGTATCTGGAAAAGGAATTAAGTCATCATTATTAATGTCTAAGGCCTCAAGTCTTTATCGATGTTTAAGTAAAACTATTTTTTCTGCAGCAGAACTTTTAAAAATTCTTAATGATGAAATATGTGAGACAGCTTCAAGGGGGATGTTTGTGACAATGGTGATTGGTATTTTTGATAGTAACAAAAAAGAATTGCTTTTATCTAATGCCGGACATGAACCACCTTTAATTTTTTCTAAGGGAGGACATTTTTCGAATTTTGAAGAAGCAGGTCCACCACTAGGTATAGCTCCAAAGTTTAAATTTACAGAAAAATTAATTTCTTTTAAAGAAAGCTCAATGTATATATTTACCGATGGTATAACAGAGATGAAAAATACAAAAGGAGAAATGCTAGGACAAGAAGGTTTCCAAAATTATATTAAAAAATATCAAAGCGTACCTAACTCTCAAAGGCTAAGTAAAATAATTGAAGACTTAATTAAATCTGAAAGAATTCAAAAAGATGATTTAACAATAGTTACTATTGACGGAAATTAATTATGTTAAGCATTCCTAAGGTTATGATTTTTTTATTAATTGTTTTAAGTACATTGATGTATTGGACAACCTCAAATGTTTGTAGATATAATTTTGCAGTTGAAAAAAAAACTAATCAATTAAATATTCTTTTATCTGAGATTGATCCATCAATTCCAATGACAAAAGTTTACTACTTTAAAGAATTAAATTGTAACTCAGTTGATTTATCTTGGGACTATGAAAGAGTTATTAAAAATTTTAAAATTTTATCTGTTATAATATACCAAGAGTTCACTACAGATATTCGTGGAAATCCAAATTAATACTTTCTTTATTGATTTGATTCATTCATAAGTTGAATTAAACTTAATTATTAATATAATTACCCAATATAAGTTATTTAAAACTAAAATAGGTAATTAAAAACCATATTAGGTTATAAAAAACTATTATGAGTGTGAACGAAAAAAATATTATTGATTTTAAAACAGGCTATAGAAAGGATAAAGCCCCTCCTTTTTCTAGCGGTTTTTATAATTGGACTATGTTCTTAATTAATTTTTATGGTCGAGTAAAGAACACTTTAAAAATTGATTTTGATAGTTTTATGATTATGCAAATTGTTGTGAGTGACTATTTGTATAATAGCAACAAAGAAAGCAAAAAAAACTACGATGAATTCAAAAATTCATTAAAAAATTATACAGAAATATTTAAAGGGGCAAGAAAAATAAACATTGCAAGTATTGCTGAAATATTAGATTTACCAAGAGAAACGGTTAGAAGAAAAATTTTGAATTTATCTAAGTTAAAATTATTAGATTATAGTAAAAATGGAATAAGCATTGGTCCTGAATATAAAACAGTATTTAATGAGTTTGTTTCAGAAACAGTTAACAATATGAGCCAACTAGTAAAGAAATGGGAATCTAATGGGTCTTTAAAAGAATTATTAGAATTAAATAAAAAATTATGATTAACTCAGTTTGTTTAAATGGATTAGCCTATAAGAAAAATTATATGAAAAAAATTTTAGAAATAGAAGTAGAAAGAATTATAAAACCAATCATAACATCTGATGGTGCTGGCGTAAAATTAAAAAGAAGCATTGGAGTTGAGCCTAATTATTTTGATCCATTTTTAATGTTAGATGAATTTGGTTCAGAAAATAAAGATGATTACGTAGCAGGCTTTCCTGCTCACCCGCATAGAGGAATTGAAACTGTAACTTATATGTTGGCAGGAAATTTTAAACATAAGGATAGTACAGGCGGTGAAGGCAAAATGAAAGCCGGAGATGTTCAGTGGATGAAAACTGGAAGCGGTATTATTCATTCTGAAATGCCGGCAATGAATGAAGGTAAGCTGCATGGTTTTCAATTATGGATTAACATGCCTGCAAAATTAAAAATGAGTAAACCGGAATATTATTATATTGATAAAGAAAAAATGAATGTACACAACGATGAGGAAAAATCTGTTAAGGTAATAGCTGGCAACTTTAAAAATTCTAAAGGTTTCTTTGAACAACATAATATTGAACCTATTTATTTTGATATTAACTTAAATAAAAATAAAAAATTTAATTTTAATCTACCATCTACTCACAATTCATTTATTTATCTTGTAGAAGGAGAAATTAAAATTGGAAATCAATCTCATGAAAAAATAAAAGACTCAACTTTAGTTTTATTAACTAGTGGAGAAGAATTAAAAGTAGAAGCTATAACAAGATCTAAATTTCTTTTAGTATCAGGAAAACCAATTGGTGAACAAATAGCAAGAGGTGGACCATTTGTTATGAATACTAAAGCAGAAATATTAGAAGCTATGAATGATTATCATAGAGGAACTTTTGTAAAGTAAAAAAGATTTTAAAAACTATGTTATTTAGTTTTTTTTTAGATGTGAATGCTTTTACTGAAGTTATTTGTTATAAAAAGAGATGCAATTCATGTTCAGAATATTAAAATTTGTATTTTAAATACTAAAATCATTATTTAAAAAAAAATATACCAATTTGCATACTTTAACTGGTGCATTAGAACTATAAACAATATGATAGTGGTTAAAGTTTAAATTTAATTTTGTAAAAAAATTAATATTTTAAGTAAAAAGGGTAATTTTAGATAAATTTCTATTAAAAATTGTAATTTTAGACATACAACTTATGATA
>CACFSG010000027.1 GCA_902568875.1 uncultured Pelagibacteraceae bacterium | reverse complement strand
TATTTGTTAGATTCTAATTCATTCAAAGCTTCATTGATATTAGTATAAGGATGACCAATCATAAGCATAATTTGATAAATACCTTTTAAATAATCATATTGATTTCTAAGATATAATATAACTTTAATTTCATAGCCTTTCTTATTAATTTCGTTAACGAAAGATTTATAATAATTATTTTTTATATTATTAAATTGAAAATCTTCTGAGCTAAGAATAATATTTTCATTTTTATTTTCAAGATAGTTAATAAACTCCTTAACACTTGATACATTTTTATCATATCTAAAGTCTCTACATAATTCCCATGCAATATTATGATTATTCCATGGATAATTTTTTGTATAACCAATATTACAATACTCAATACTATTTTTCTCTAGAGATTTTCTATTTTGATGTAAAAATTTTTGAATAGCTGTTGTACCTGTTTTATGGGTACCACAATGAATATAAAGTGTTTTCATTTATAGATAAAATAAAAAACTATCACAATAGAGATGACAATTATACACCAAATAAATAAATTTTTAATAAATTGTTTTGATTTTGAATTGGATCTTATAAACTCTGGAAGGATGAGAATTAAAATTGCTATTAAAAAAATTGCTGGGACTATTTGTTCTAATCCCATTTTTAACTATTCCAGAAACTTTTAGCTTTTTGAAAAAATTTTTTAATGCTTGGATTAGACTTTTCGTTTTCTATTTTTCTAAATCTTTCTAATAATTCTTTTTGTTCTTTATTTAAATATACTGGCACTTCAGTTTTAACTTGAACATATAAATCTCCAAAGTCACCTCTTCTCATGAAAGGCATTCCCTTACCTTTCAATCTAAATTGTTTTCCATCTTGAGTGCCATCTGGTATTTTAATTTTTGCTTTTTTACCATCAATTGTTGGTATTTCTATAGTTGTTCCAAGTGCTGCATCAGCTATAGAAATTGGAAATTCAAAAAATAAATTTACATCTGATCTTTTAAAAAGTTCATGTGATTCAACATTAATAAACAAATATAAATCTCCACTAGTTCCACCTCTGCTTCCAGCCTCTCCTTTACCAGCAAGTCTAATTCTTGTTCCATCATCCACACCTTTTGGAATTGTAACAGATATTTTTTTTGTAGTTTGTTTTTTTCCTTCTCCACTACAATCTGTACATGGATTAGTTATTTCTTCTCCACTACCAGCACATTGAGGACATGTTTGTTGAACAGTAAAAAAACCTTGGTTTGAACGAACTCTTCCATTTCCTCCACAATAAGTGCATCTATCTGGATTATAACCTGGTTTAGAACCATTACCTTTACAAGTATTACATTTTTCTGAGGTAGAAAATTGAATATTTTGTTTTTTTCCTAAATATGCTTCTTCTAATGAAATTGATAAATCATATCTTAGGTCAGATCCTCTATTATTAGAATTTTTTCTTCTAGAACTTCTTTTACCACCCCCAAAGTCTCCAAAAAAATCCTCAAAAATGTCTGAAAAATCTGAGCTATTAAAACCACCAAAGCCACCAAAACCTCCTTGTCCACCACCACCATTTTCAAAAGCTGCATGACCAAAGTTATCGTAGTTTTCTTTTTTTGATTTATCTGAAAGAACACCGTATGCTTCACTAGCCTCTTTAAATTTATCTTCAGCAACTTTGTCCCCAGGATTTTTGTCTGGATGGTATTTTACGGCTAGTTTTCTATAAGCTGATTTTATATCTTGAGGACTTGCACTTTTATTAATGCCCAGGACATCATAATAATCTCTTTTAGCCATTTATATAAATTGGACAAATAGATGTCAGTTAAGCGCTTTTTTCTTTATTTTCGTCTTTTACTTCTTCAAAATCCGCATCAACAACATTATCGTCTTTTTTTTCCTTTTCATCTTTATTATCATCTTTATTAGATTTTGGTTTTGTACTTTGTTGTGATTTATAAATTGCTTCTCCAAGTTTCATTGAAGCTTGTACCAATGATTCAGTTTTTTTCTTAATATTTTCAATATCTTCACCTTTTAAAGATTCTTTTAATGCATTTGATCCATCTTCAATTGCTTTTTTCTCAGCATCTGAAATTTTAGATCCATGTTCTTTAAGATTTTTTTCTGTTGAATGAATTAAGGTATCAGCTTGGTTTCTTACATCAACAGACTCTCTTTTCTTTTTATCAGCTTCTTTGTTTGCTTCAGCATCTTTAACCATTTTTTCAATTTCTTCATCACTTAATCCACCCGATGCTTGAATTTGAATTTTTTGTTCTTTACCAGTACCTTTATCTTTAGCTGAAACATTTACGATACCATTTGCATCTATATCAAAAGTTACTTCAATTTGTGGCACACCTCTTGGTGCTGGTGCAATACCAACTAACTCAAAATTACCAAGTAATTTATTATCTGTTGCCATTTCTCTTTCACCTTGAAGAACTTTAATTGAAACTGCAGGCTGATTATCTTCAGCTGTAGAAAATACTTGGCTTTTTTTTGTAGGTATGGTTGTATTTTTTTCTATAAGTTTAGTAGATACTCCTCCAAGAGTTTCAATACCTAAAGACAATGGCGTTACATCCAATAAAAGAACATCTTTAACGTCTCCTTGTAATACACCTGCTTGAATAGCAGCACCCATAGCAACTACTTCGTCAGGATTAACGCTCTTATTAGGTTCTTTGCCAAAAAAGTTTTTAACTTCAGTAATTACTTTAGGCATTCTAGTCATCCCACCAACCATTACTACTTCATTAATATCACTTGCTGAAATGCCAGCATCTTTCAAGGCAGTTTTGCATGGTGGAATAGTTTTAGCAATTAAATCTTCTACTAAAGCTTCTAGTTTAGCTCTAGTCATTTTTAAATTAATATGTTTTGGACCAGTTTTGTCTGCTGTTATAAATGGTAAATTAATATCAGTTTGTTCAGCAGCAGATAATTCAATTTTTGCTTTTTCAGCAGCTTCTTTTAATCTTTGTAGAGCTAATTTATCTGATTTTAAATCAATTCCACTATCTTTTTTAAATTCTGCAATTAAGTATTCTACAATTGCATTATCAAAATCTTCTCCACCTAAAAATGTATCACCATTTGTAGATTTAACTTCAAAAACTCCATCTCCTAATTCAAGAATAGAAACATCAAAAGTTCCTCCTCCTAAATCATATACAGCAATTTTTTTATTTTGTTTTTTATCTAGACCATAAGCTAATGAAGCTGCAGTTGGTTCATTAATAATTCTTAAAACTTCTAATCCAGCAATTTTTCCAGCATCTTTAGTAGCTTGTCTTTGTGCATCATTGAAATAAGCTGGAACAGTTATTACAGCTTTACTTACTGCTTGACCTAAATATTTTTCAGCAGTTTCTTTCATTTTTTGAAGAATAAAAGCTGAAATTTGTGATGGTGAGTATTTTTTACCTTTAGCTTCAATCCAAGCATCACCCTTATCAGAGTTTACAATTTTAAATGGAGCTGCTTCAATATCTTTTTTTACTGTTGGATCTTCAAAGTTTCTTCCTATTAATCTTTTAACAGCAAAAATCGTATTTTCAGGATTTGTTACTGCTTGTCTTTTAGCAGGTTGACCAATTAATTTTTCTTTTTCTTCAGTGAAAGCAACTACGGATGGTGTTGTTCTAGCTCCCTCAGAGTTTTCTAAAACTTTAGCCTGACTACCCTCCATTATTGCTACACAAGAGTTAGTTGTTCCTAAATCTATTCCAATTATTTTGCTCATATCTATTCTTTTTTCTTCATATAGGTGTTAAATCAAATTCTACAAGTTGATATAAATATTATTTCTTTTCCAAATTTTCTTTGTTTTTATCGTCTTTTTTTACTTTAATTTTCACTTTTTTTTGCCACTCCTACTAATGATGGTCTTAATAATCTATCTTTAATAGTAAATCCTTTTTGGATTTCTTGAATAATAGTTCCAGGTTCTTTTTGATTATCTTCTATTTCCATCATTGCTTGATGAAGATTGGGGTCTAATTTTTTGTTCAAGCACTCGATTGGTTTAATATTATTTTTTGTGAAAATAGAAATTAGATCTTTGTTAATTATATCAAAATGTTCGAGTGTTTTTTTTAGTGCTTTAGAATTTTTTAAAGATTCGTCATTTAATAAAATTTGTTTTGATCTTTCAAGATTATCAATTAGATTTAATGCTTCTTTGGCAAAAGCAAAACCTCCATATTCATAAGCATCTTCTTTTTCTTTTTCGAATCTTCTTCTTTGATTTTCCATTTCTGCAAATGTCCTTGCTAGTTTGTCTTCTAGTTTTAAAATTTTTTCTTCTGGACTTTCTTCTATTACTTCTTCTTTATTATTTTTTTCTTTTTCAGAATTTTTAGAAGTTTTTTCTGAAGTTATTTCTTCTTCTTTTTCTTCAGATTTGTTTTTTACAGTACTTTGGTTTTGTTCTTTTTCCATGTATTCTTATATGGTAAGAAAATATAAAATTTCTAGATGTTAAATAAAAAAATTAAAAAAATACTTATAGGAACGAATAATAAGGGAAAATTAAAAGAAATAAGAGGTTTACTTCCAAAAAATATCAAAACTCTATCTATATCAGAGTTTAAAATTAAAAGTCCGAGGGAAAATGGTAAAACATTCAAGGAAAATTCTTTAATTAAATCAAGATATTTTTCTAAAAAGACTAATTTAATATGTCTAGCTGATGATTCTGGATTAGAAATTGATATTTTAAATAAGAAACCTGGAATATATTCAGCAAGATGGGGTGGTAGAAATTCTGATTTTAAAAAAGCAATTAAAAAAGTTTATAGAGAAATAAATAAAAAAAGATAAGAACTGGAAGAGTAAAAAAATAAAAGCTCGATTTATCTGTGCATTGTCTATTAGTTATTTGGACAAAAAAATAGCGTGCGTAATTGGAAGTGTTGAAGGATATATTTCACCTAAAGCTAAAGGTAAAAATGGTTTTGGGTATGATCCGATATTTATACCTAATAATAAAAATAAAACTTTTAGTGAAATGAGAATTTCTCAAAAATATAAATTAGATCATCGTTATAAAGCTTTTAAAAAAATTAAAAAATTTCTTTAAACTCTCCCTCATCAATTTTGTAAAAATTTAATCTATGGTTTATTTTATTGTTTTGAATATCAAAAATTCCTATTTTTCCTTTAAATGAGTTTT
>CACFSG010000026.1 GCA_902568875.1 uncultured Pelagibacteraceae bacterium | reverse complement strand
GGGTGCTAATATTCAATGGGGTTATGCTGGTCTTATAAATTTTGGAATAATGGGTTATACAGCCCTAGGTGGTTTGGCAGCAGTTTTAATTTCAGTAAATCCAGTTCAAGAAGCTTGGAGCGCAGGTGGATTAAATATTTTATTAAGTCTTTTCTTAATTATAGGAATGGTTTTAGCTGTTAGACATGTTTTAAAAAAATATGAAAAATCCAAAATTAGAACTTATATTATTGCTGCAATTATCATTTCAGGAATTATATTTATAAGATTTGTTTCTGAACCTGGTATTGAGGCAATAGAAGAAGTAAACCCTGCTAAAACTGGTTTTTTAGGTGGTTTTGGTTTACCAATTATTTTTTCTTGGATAGTTGGAGCTTTATTTGCTGGTGGATTAGCATTTGTAATAGGTAAAATTGCCTTAGGTTTAAGAGCAGATTACTTAGCAATAGCAACACTCTTAATATCAGAGATAGTTATAGCAATTATTAAACATGAAGATTGGCTAACAAGAGGTGTAAAAAATGTAATTGGTCTGAAACGTCCCGCACCTTATGAGGTTAATTTACAACAAACAGATTGGTTTATAAATTTAGTTGAAAAATTTAATTCTGGTAAATTAAATTTAATTTCAGATTTTGCTGAAAGACAAGCTGCCCTTAACCAATTTGTAATCGAAGGATCATCAGTTTTTGTAAAACTTTGTTACTCAGGATTATTTTTAGTGGTTGTAATTATTCTTTTAATCTTAACTCAGAAAGCTCTTTATTCTCCTTGGGGAAGAATGATGAGAGCCATCAGAGATAATGAAGAAGCTGCTAATGCAATGGGAAAAAATGTTGTAAAACAACATTTATTAATTTTTGTTTTAGGTTCAGCAATAGTTGGAATTGCAGGAGCAATGTTAGTCACTCAAGATGGTTTGTTTACACCAGGAAGTTACAGACCAATGAGATATACTTTTTTAATATGGGTAATGGTTATTGTTGGTGGAAGTGGTAATAATTTTGGAGCAATTCTAGGAGGTTTTGTAGTTTGGTTTTTATGGATTGAGGCAGCCCCAATAGGATTGTACTTAGTCAATTTAACTACTGCAGGTTTAGATGATACGCATTTCTTAAAAGTTCATTTAATTGAAAGTGTGCCATATTTTAGATTTTTAATGATGGGAATAGGCCTTTTATTAATAATGAGATATAGACCAAAAGGTATACTTCCTGAAAAAATAGAAATAAAATAATTTTATGAAATATATAATATTAGGCGCTGCATTAGCTTGGGCCATGTATATGGCCGACAAATATATGTTTTGATGAATAAAAACCTATTAATTCTTACATTAAGTCAAATTTTTAGTTTTACCGCAGCTCCAGTAACTGTATTTTTGAGCGGAATTATTGGTTCTCAAATTAGTCCTTTAATATCTCTCTCTACGTTGCCAATGTCGATATCAGTAGTTGGCATAGCGATAGGTGCAATCTTTGCAACAAAAGTAATGAGTTTAATAGGAAGAAAAGCTGGGTTTATTTCAGCATCAATTGGAAATTTTTTAACATGTTTATTAGCAGCTTATTCAATAATGGATCAGAACTTTATTCTATTTTGTTTTGCAAATTTTTTTATCGGTGTTGGTATGGCTTTCACGCACCAATATCGTTTTGCTGCAGCTGAAAGTGTTGAAAAAAATAAAGTACCTAGAGCAATTTCAATAATTTTACTAGGTGGAATTGTTTCAGCATTTTTAGGACCAAGTATGGCAAATTATGGAAAAGATATTGTTACCGATCAATTGTATGTTGGATCTTATTTGTCACTTGCTATTCTAACTATTATACCAGCGATTTTATTTTTATTTTATGAAAATATATCAAAATTAGAGTCTAATATAAAAAGTTCAGGAAGAAGTATTTTAGAATTAATTTCGCAACCTAGATTTTTACAGGCACTTGTAGCTTCAGCATTTGGATATGCAATAATGACATTTTTGATGACAGCAACCCCATTGAGCATGCATGTAATGGAAAAAATGAGTCTTAGTAAAACAGGTCTGGTTATACAGTTTCACGTTGTAGCAATGTTTTTACCTTCTTTAGTAACAGGTCATTTAATTAAAAAATTTGGTCATAGCAACATAATGTATGTAGGTGTATTTCTCTATAGCATAACTATAGCAGCAAGTTTTTTTGAACAAACTTATTATAATTATATGTTTGCATTAATTTTTTTGGGTTTGGGTTGGAATTTTTTGTTTATATCAGGAACAAGTTTACTTGTTTTAACTTATAAAGAAGAAGAAAAATTCAGAGCACAAGGTTTAAATGATTTTATAGTTTATTCAGTTCATGCAATTGGTAGCTTGTCAGCTGGAGTTTTAATAGCACTTACTAACTGGAAAATGATGAATATTATATGCATACCTCTTATGATTTTAATTATTTTAACTACTCTAAGAGCTGAAATGTTAAGTAAAAAATAAAAAAAAACTCCGGCAAATTTAATTGCCGGAGTTTTAAATTAGATATTAATTATCTTTGTTTTTTAGTTTTAAACTTTCCGCCTTTAATTTCTTGTTCTAAGAAAGAACCTTCAGCTTCACCGACGCTAGTAAAAGTAACTCCAGTTGCTCCTTCGTAGTCAACTTTTTTACCTTTAGCTAATAAGTCTAAACCTTTTTTAAGTTCACCTGGATAAATCTTTGTTCCAGGACCGTTAGCAACATCCATTACATTTTTTGCAATTGACGCCCTATCAGCTGAGCCACCTGCTTGCATTGCTAAAACAATCAATGCTGCAGCATCATATGATTCTCCTGTGTAAGGACCTGATGAATCTATATTAGCAGCTTTTGCTACATTAGCAAATACACCAGCACCTTTTCCAGTTGATCCAGGCATAGAACCAAAAGATTTTTTTAAGTCTTTTCCGAAAGCATCAACTAAAGATTGACCAATCATTCCATCTGATAAAATAAATCTGTCAAAAGCTCCAGAATCTAAAGATGCTTGAATTATACCTTTACCTCCTTGATCAAGATAACCAATCACGGCTACAGCATCTCCTCCTGCAGAAGCAAGAGTTGCAACTTCAGACGAATAATCTGCTTTACCATCTTCGTGTGCAGTTACTGTAGTTACTTTAATGCCGTGAGCTTCAACCGCTGCTTTATAAACATCAGCTAAACCTTTACCATAGTCATTGTTAGTATAAGTAATAGCAACACTTTTTACTTTTCTATCTTTTGTAATATCAGCTAAGATTTGACCACCTCTAGCATCTGACGGAGCAGTTCTAAAGAAATACCCTTTGTCATCTAAAGTTGTTAATCCAGGTGATGTTGCAGAAGGTGAAATCATTACGACACCATTTGGTACAGCAACATTAGATGCAATAGCACCAGTTACTCCTGAACAGTCAGCACCCATAATCGCAGCTACACCTTGTGCAATAACACCTTCAGCTGCAGCTGTTGCTGCTGCTGAGTCAACGCAAGTTGAGTCTGCTCTTACTACTGAAATAGTTTCTCCACCTAATAGCGAACCTGAGTCTGAAGCTTCTTTAAAGGCAAGCTCTGCTGAAGCAGCCATAGCTGGTGTTAGAGATTCAATAGGACCAGTAAATCCTAATATAATTCCCATTTTAACTTCTGCAAATGTATTTGTTGTAAAAGTAGAAACAAATATAAATGCAGCAATAAATAGTTTTTTCATTATTTCCCTCAATTTGTTAACAATTTATAAAAGACAAATTAAATCTTATTTAAAAAGATTTTCAATAAACAAATTAGCTTATTTTTATGAATAATATCTAGGTTAAGAAGGTATTAACCCATAGTAAAAGGGTCAGACATTGGTTTGTCAGAAGAATTATACCAGATAGTTTTAATTCTAGTGTATTCTTTAATAGACTCTATTCCCGCTTCTTTACCGTAACCACTATCTTTTATTCCCCCAAATGGTGCCATAGGAGATATTAATCTATACGTATTTATAAAAACTATTCCAGCTCTTACAGCTTTTGAAACTCTAAGTCCTCTTGCAAAATTAGAAGTATAAACTCCGGAAGATAAACCATATTTATTATCATTCATTTTTTCTATTACTTCTTTTTCATTTTCAAACTTCATCACAGATAAAATTGGTCCAAATAATTCATTTTCTGCAACAGGTAAGTTATGATTTTCACATTCAATTATTGTTGCTGGAAAATAATAACCTTTATTTGAAATTGAAGATCTTTTACCTCCACATCTTATTTTTCCACCTTGTTCTATTGTGGCTTTGATATTTTTTTCTATATTTTCTAATTGTTTGAAACTATTAAGAGGTCCCATTTGAGCATCTTCTTTCATCGGACTTCCTAATTTTATTTTTTTTGCTTTATCAATTAATTTTTTCAAAAACTCATCATAAATTTTTGTGTGCAAATAAAGTCTTGATCCAGCTATACAACTTTGTCCACTAGCTCCAAATATACCAGCGGTAATACCATTTAAAGCATTTTCTTGATCCGCATCATCAAAAACTACTACTGGACTTTTGCCACCAAGTTCTAAACTTACTTGTGATAAATTTTCAGCAGAGTTTTTTACAATATGTTTTGCAGTTTCTGGCCCACCTGTAAAAGCAATTCTTTCTACAAGACTGTGAGTAGTTAATGCTTTACCGCATGGTTCACCTAGTCCTGTTATAATATTTATTACACCCTTAGGTATTCCAGTTTTTTCAATTAGTTTTGCAAACTCTAAAAGAGTAACAGGAGCAAGCTCTGATGCTTTAATGACAACAGTATTTCCCATTGCAAGAGCTGGTGCAAGTTTAACTGCTGTTAAAAGCATTTGAGAGTTCCAAGGAATAATTGCAGCCACAACACCAATAGGAATTCTTGTTGTTGTAACTTGCATGTCTGGTTTATCAATAGGAACTACAGTTCCCTCAACTTTATCTGCCAATCCTGCAAAATAATCATAATATTCAGCTATATAATTTGCTTGAGTTTTAGTTTCTCTATAAAGTTTTCCAGTATCGATAGTTTCAATTTTACCAAGATGTTCTGCGTTAGTTCTTAGCTGTTCTCCAATCAGTCTTAAATATTTTGCTCTTTCTCTTGGATGAATTTTTGACCAATTATTTTCAAATGCATTTTGTGCAGATTGAACAGCTTTATGAACATCTTTTTCATTTGCTTCAGGAACTGTTGCCCAAGGCTCATTGTTTTCTGGATTTAGAGTTTCAAAAGTTTTTTTACTTTCAGAGTCTTTCCACTCACCATTAATATACATTTGATACTTTTTTAAATCAGCCATTAATATGTTCTTTTATAGCATTGTTTACATCATTCGAGCACTCAATATGACAAAGATGTTTTCCA
>CACFSG010000025.1 GCA_902568875.1 uncultured Pelagibacteraceae bacterium | reverse complement strand
AATTTTTGTCTAATAAAACTAAAATAAGATGTTATGAAATAAAAAATTTAAATTTAAAATCTTTAATAAATGTTAAAGTTAATTACAAACAAGTTGGCTCAGATAGATTAACAAATGCAATTAGTCTAATTAACAATAAAGATAATTTTATTATTTTAGATTTTGGTACCGCTACTACTTTTGATGTTGTAATTAAAAAAACTTATAAAGGTGGTGTAATTGCTCCAGGTATTAAAATTTCTCTAAATAATTTGTCAGATAAAGCAACTTTAATTCCTAAAATTAATCTTAAAAAGATTAAAAAAGTTATAGGTATTGATACAATTACCGCAGTAAGAGCAGGTTTTTTTTGGGGTTATGCTGGTTTAATTGACAATGTTATTAATTTAATTAAAAAAGAAACAGGAAAATCTTTTAAATTAATAATTACTGGAGGATTTTCAGATTTATTTAAAAAATCTATTAAAACTAAACTAATACACAATAAAAATATCACTATAAAAGGTCTCATTAAAATTTCTAAACTAATTAAATAAATGAAAGAAGAACTATTATTTTGTCCTCTTGGAGGATCCGGGGAAATCGGAATGAACATGAATCTATTTGGCTATGGTCAACCAGGAGATCATAAATGGATAATGGTAGATATTGGTGTTACTTTTGCAGATGACACTATTCCAGGAATAGATCTGATTTATCCAGATCCAGGATTTATTGTTGAAAAAAAAGATAATTTATTGGGAATTATTTTAACCCATGCTCATGAAGATCACATAGGTGCAATCGCACATTTATGGCCTAAACTTAAATGTAAAATTTATGCAACACCTTTTACAGCATTATTGATTAAAGAAAAATTTAAAGAAAAACATATTGATATAATTAAATATTTAAAAATTGTTGAATTAAATGGTAAAGTATCTTTAAAACCTTTCGATATAGAATACATTACTCTAACTCATTCTATTTTAGAGCCAAATGGTTTAAGAGTTAAAACACCAGCAGGAGTTATCTTACATACAGGTGATTGGAAAGTTGACCCAAATCCTTTGATAGGAGATGAAATAAATTCTAAAAGATTAAAAGAAATTGGTAAAGAAGGTGTTCTTGCTATGATTTGTGATTCAACAAATGTTTTTAGCGCAGGAAGATCAGGCTCTGAATTAGATGTAAGAAAAAACTTACTAAATATTATGAGCCGTTTAAAAAAAAGAGTTATAATAACTTCTTTTGCATCCAATGTTGCAAGAATGGAAACAGCTTTTTATTGTGCAGAAAAAACTGGAAGACAAATCTCATTGGTTGGAAGATCAATGCATAGAATTTATAAAGCTGCTAGGCAATGTGGGTATTTAAAAAATACAATTGAACCAATTGACCCTAGAGAAGCAAAAAATTTTTCTAGAGAAAAAATTGTTTATTTGTGTACAGGAAGTCAAGGTGAGCCCATGGGTGCTATGATGAGAATTTCAAGTTATACTCATCCAGATGTATTTATAGAAAAAGGAGATACAGTTATTTTTTCTTCAAAAATAATTCCTGGAAATGAGAAAAAACTATATAAATTGCACAATCAATTAGTTAAAGATGGGATTGAAGTCATATCAGAAGAAACAGAGTTTGTTCATGTTTCGGGTCATCCTAATCGTGAAGATCTTAAAGATATGTATCAATGGGTAAGACCAAAATGTGTTATTCCAGTTCATGGTGAACATAGACATATGATTGAGCACATAAATTTTGCAAAAGAAATGCAAGTACCTTACCCCGTACAAGTTGAAAATGGAGATATTGTTAAATTATATCCAGGTAATGAACCTGAAATTTATGATAAAGCACCTAGCGGTAGATTATATTTAGATGGAAATATTAGCGTTGAAGAGGATTCTCAATCAATAAAAGATAGAAAAAATTTAAGTGCAAATGGATATTTAGAGGTAACAATTTTAATCACACCTAAAGCCAATATTCATAATAGTCCAATAATAACCTTTAAAGGTTTACCAATTTATGAAAGAGATGAATTTATTTACGGTTTAGAAGAAGAAATAGAAAATACAGTAAAAACATTTAAACTTGGCAATAAACAACAGGAACAAAATTTAATAGATTCACTTAAAATTACTTGCAGAAAATTTACAAAAGAAAAAACAGGAAAAAAACCTTTTACAAATATTAATTTAGTAAAAATTTAGCAGGTATTAGGGAATTGACTATCATTTATTATATAGAAATAACAATGATTTTGTTCATAATGATCTATTTAATAATGAAATTTGAATATTTAAATTTAAGAAATATAATCGTTTAACATGTATATATCTAAATCATTTATTCCTATTCTTAAAAATAATCCATCAGAAGCAAAAATTAAATCTCATCAATTAATGCTTAGAGTTGGAATGATAAAACAATCTTCAGCAGGTATTTATTCATGGTTACCATTAGGCTTTAAAGTAATGAAAAAAATTGAACAAATAGTTAGGGAAGAACAAAATAATATTGGTGTTCAAGAAATTTTAATGCCGACTATTCAATCAAGTGAAATATGGAAAGAAAGTGGACGTTACGAAGATTACGGTGAAGAAATGCTTAGAATTAAAGATCGTCAAAATCGTGAAATGCTTTATGGCCCTACAAATGAAGAACTTGTTACTGATATATTTAGATCTGCAATCAAATCTTACAAATCTCTTCCACAACTTTTATATCATATTCAGTGGAAATTTAGAGATGAGATTAGACCAAGATTTGGGATAATGAGGTGTAGGGAATTTTATATGAAGGATGCTTATTCATTTGATGTCTCAGATGAAGAAGCATTATTCTCATATAATAAATTTTTTTTATCATACCTAAAAACTTTCAAAAGATTAGATCTTACTGCAATTCCCATGGCAGCAGATACTGGACCAATTGGAGGAAATCTTTCTCATGAATTTGTTATTCTTGCTGAAACTGGAGAGAGTAAAATTTTTACAGATAAAAGAATTTTTGATGTGAATGGTGATCAAACAAAATTAGAAAAAAAATCTTTGGAAGATCTTAGGAAAAAATATGAAATATTTTATTCTGTTACTGATGAAAAATTTAATAAAGAAGAATTTGAAAAAAAAGTTTCTGAGGAAAATCGACTTAAAACAAAAGGTATAGAAGTTGGCCATATTTTTTATTTTGGTGACAAATATTCTAAACCGATGAATGCTTCAGTTGATTTACCTGGTGGAAAAAAAGATTTTGTAAAAATGGGCTCTTATGGAATAGGCGTATCTAGACTAGTAGGTGCAATAATAGAGGCTAAATATGATGAAAAAAATGAAATCATGAAATGGCCAATTTCTGTTGCACCATATGATATATCAATAATTCCGATGATTAATAAAAATGATACTACGGCACTAGATAAAGCAAACAAGATTAATTTTGAGTTAGAAAAAAATAATATTGATACCATAATTGATGATACAGATGAAAATTTTTCATCAAAAATTAAAAAAATGAATTTAATTGGAGCACCTTATCAAATTATTATTGGTAAACAAACAGATGGAGATTTATTGGAATTTAAAGAAGTTGGAAAAGAAACACAAAAAATTAATTTAACAGAAATAATTAAGATTATAAATAAACAAAAAGCAAAAAATTGATTTCTACTTTAGAAAAAGAAATTACATTTAGATTTTTAAAAGCCAGAAAAAAAGATGGTTTTTTAAATATAATTTCAATTTTTTCATTTATTGGCATAGGTTTAGGTGTTGCAGTTCTTATTATTGTTATGTCTGTTATGAATGGATTTAGAACAGAACTGATTAATAAAATTGTAGGATTTAATCCACACATCACTGTTAAACCTTATGATAATCAAATAAATATAGAAAAATTAAAAAAATCAAATCTTAATTTAATTTCTGAAAATTTATTCTTAAGCAACTCAGGAGAAGCAATAATTATTAAAAGTGAAAATTCTAAAGGTATAATTTTAAGAGGATATTCAAGAGAAGACTTTTCAAAATTAAATATTGTTAAAAATAAAACTTTTATAGGTAGTAAAAATAGTTTAATTAAAAATTATATATCTATAGGAAAAGAACTTAGTTTTACTCTTGGCATTAATATAGGTGATGATATTACAATAATGTCATCAGCTGGAGTGGAGACTATCATAGGTAGTCTTCCAAAGAAAAAAACATATACAGTTATTTCACTTTTTGAAAGTGGATTAGCTGATTTTGACAATAATGTTGCATTTGTTAATTTAAATACGTTAGAAGAATTTTTCGATTTAGATATTAAAGATAGAAATTTAGAAATTTATTTAAAAAATCCTCAAAATATTGAAAATCAAAAAACGATTACTCAAAAAATATTTCCAAATGAATTTGTTTATAGCTGGTCAGATATGAATAGTTCATTATTTTCAGCTTTAAAAGTTGAAAGAAATGTAATGTTTATAATTTTGTCATTAATAATTATTGTTGCCGCTTTTAATATTATTTCAGGTTTGACTATATTAGTTAAAAATAAAACACGTGAAATTGCAATTTTAAAATCGATAGGTGTTTTAAATAAATCTATTGTAAAAATATTTTTTTTAGTTGGCGTTATAATTGGAACTTCAGCAACAATTTTTGGAATTATTTTAGGAGTTACATTTTCAATGTATGTTGAAAATTTAAGACAATTTTTAAGTAGTGTTTTTAATATTAGTTTATTCCCTGAAGAAATTTATTTTTTAAGTTCAATGCCATCTGAAATTAACCCATCTTCAATATTTATTATTTCTTTATGTTCTATTTTTATAACTATAGTTGTTTCTATATTTCCTGCCTTTAAAGCTGCAAAATTAGATCCTATTCAAGCACTCAAATATGAATAATTTAATACAAATTTCAAATCTTAATAAATCTTTTGTAAATCGAAAAAAAATAACAGTTTTAAAAAAAATTTCCTATAAATTTAAAAAAGGTAATATCTATTCTTTGATGGGTCCATCTGGGTCTGGTAAATCAACTTTATTAAATTTACTTTCATTAATTGACAGACCTACTTCTGGTACAATTAGCATTGAAAATAAACAAATTGATTTTAATAATTTAAAAAAAAATGATCTTTTAAGAGCTAATAAAATTGGTATTATTTATCAACAAGATAATTTACTTCCAGATTTTACAGCAATTGAAAATATATATTTAGCAAGTCTTGCTGCAGGCAATAATAAAAAATTATCAATTTCTAAAGCAAAAATTTTGTTAAAAAAAGTTGGACTGTTAAGTAGATCCAATCATTATCCTTCTCAACTTTCAGGAGGTGAAAAGCAAAGAGTATCAATTGCTAGAGCTTTAATTAATAATCCTCAAATTATTTTAGCAGATGAGCCTACAGGAAGTTTGGATTTAGGAACTGCAAAAAAGAACTTCTTAAAATGAGTGTAAAAAAAGATAAATTACAAAGATCTCTTGGTGGAATTTCAGAAATGAAAAAAATTCCAGATTTAGTCTTTATTATTGATACTAATTATGAGTCTTTGGCTATTCAAGAATCTGTTAAATTAGGTATTCCAATTATCGCTATTTTAGATAGTAATTCTAACCCTGATGGTATTGAGTATCCTATTCCAGGAAACGACGATGCTAGAAGGTCAATAGATCTTTATTGTAATTTAATCAAAAAAACTATTATTGCCGCAAAAAAAGTTGCTCCATCTGAAACAAAAAAATCTACA
>CACFSG010000024.1 GCA_902568875.1 uncultured Pelagibacteraceae bacterium | reverse complement strand
TAGGGAAAGATCATATGGATGATCATGTTAGCATTACTTGTTCTTTTTTTTCTAAAAAGATAAAAAAAGAAAATCAATGGGAAGATACTTTAAATGTTTCGGCTACATCAGCAGAAATTCAATCATGGATTGCGGATGGTTATAACTGATTGTAATTTTTTATTATGAGGAGATTAATACTAATTCTTATCTTAACGTTTAGTCTTCAATCTTGGACTAAGGCTGAAGATATTAGTGACTTTGAAATAGAAGGAATGAGTGTTGGCGATAGTTTGTTGGACCATTATAGTGAGAAGGAAATCAAAAAATTTAGTAATTATGATCATTTACCATCAGATATGAAATTTAGAATAGCTGATGATAGCAGTTTAAATTCGGATCAATATGATGGATTACAATTTTTTTATAAGCCGCAAGATAAAAAATTCATTATTCATAGTATAGGAGGACATATTTATTGCAAAGAGGATGAAAAAAAATGTAAAAAAGTTTTAGAGGACATTAAATTTGAAATGTCCAAACTTTTAGGTAATAAAAAATTTAAAAAAACAACTTTTAAACATAATGATGACAAGTCAGGAAAAAGTATCGTTACAATGTATTATGTTAATATGGGCAATGGAGATATAGATATTACTTATACAAATTGGTCCAAAAATGTAAAATGGACTGATAATATATCTGTCAGTATTAGCAATAGAGAAGCGATCAATTGGATGAAAAGTAATTATGGAGCATAATAATAATGAATTTATTAATGAGAATATTCCTATCAGTTTTAATTTTAATCTTTAATTTTCAATCATTAACCAAAGCTGATGATATAAAGGACTTTGAGATAGAAGGTATAAGCATCGGCGATAGTTTGTTAGATCATTTCAGTAAAGAAGAAATATTGAAACAAACTGAAGAAAATAAATATATGTATAACTACTTAACAGATGAATTTGGACAGATTTACAAATACAACGGGCTATCAAAATATTTTTTTGTTTCTTTTTATGTAAGACCAAAAGACAAAAACTTTATAATACATGGTATATCGGGAACAATGCCACATGTTGAAAAAATTAGTGAATGTCACGATCAAATGAATGAAATAGCAAATGAATTTTCAACTTTATTCAAAGATGCAAAAAGAAAAGAAACAAGTTATAACCATAGAATTGATAAAACAGGCAAAAGTAAGGTAAAAGAAATATTTTTTATTCTAAAATCTAATAACGAAGCTAGAATTGTTTGTATGGACTTTGAGGAAAGTTTAAGACTTAAAAATAATTGGATAGATGGTTTAGACATAACTTTACAAACAAAAGAACTTACGAATTGGTTTAATAATCCAATAGACTAATCACGAATGGCCCTCATAAGCCCGAGGTCAATGGTTCGATTTGTAGATATAGTTAACTAGTTTCAACTTACTCGAAATCTTGACACACATACGACACAGTGAGAAAGTGTTTGTTATGAGGATATTTATAGCAATATTAGTTTTAATCTTTTCTTTTCAAAATTTTTCTAAAGCTAATGACAAAGACATATTAATTGAAGATGCAAATTCAGGTAATGCTATTGCTCAAAATAATTTGGGATTTAATTATCTTTATGGTTTAAACGGTTTTAAACAAAATACAAATGAAGCCATTAAATATTTGAATTTAGCAGCTGAACAAGAACAAGTTAACGCCATGACAACAGTAGGGTGGATTTATTTTACTGGTGAATTTGGTGCCAATAAAGATAATGATGAAGCTATCTATTGGAACCAAAAAGCTTCTGACTTAGGTTGTGCAACAGCAAGCTATAATTTGGGTTTTTTTTATTATTCAGGTGCTGTTGGATTAGAGAGAGACTTAAATGAGACAAAAAAATATTGGTTATTGAGTGCTTCACAGTATTTAGATAATAGAAATATATGCGAAGCAGAACCAAAAGAACTATTGGAGGAGATCAATCAATATAACCCCAATCCCACAAAAGAAATGATAGAAATTAGAGATTTTTTTTATAATTTAATAAGCACTACAGGTGTTTAAGATGAAGAATATTTTAGTAATTTTTTTATTAACTTTAGTTTTGCAAACTTGGACCAAGGCTGATGATATCAGTGACTTTGAGATTGAGGGAATTAGTATTGGGGATAGTTTGTTGGATCATTTTAGCAAAGAAAGAGTTGATAAAAAGGGTCAAGCTTTATATCCAAATAAAGAAATGTTAGCAGGAACATTCAAAGATAATTCATTTGAGATTTTTGAGGAAATTCAATTTCATTGGTTAGCAAATGACAAAGAATATATAATTCAATCTTTATCAGCAAATATAGATTTTCCTAATGACATAACCAAATGTTTAGAAAAAAGAAAAAATATTAACGAAGATATTGCAGAATTATTTACTAATCCAAAGAAGGATGATTGGGGAAAAAGAGCTTTAATGAATGTAGACCCCTCAGGTCAAACTTATGCATATCAAAATGTTTACTGGCTTAATAATGGTAACATTATAGTTTCATGTAGAGATTTTGGAATTAATAAAGAAAACGAGGGACATAAAGATTATCTAGCAATCATGATAGACTCTAAAATTTTTGATTACTGGATTAATAATAAAGCCTGGGACTGAGTAAAAGAAATTTATTCAAGATTTGGACTTATAATCCCGTACGTTGTAGTCTGATCAGTTGAATTATCAATACTAATTTCAACTTACTCGAAATCTTGACACACATAAATCACAGTGAGAAGGTGTTAGTTATGAGAGTATTTTTAACAGTTTTAGTTTTAATTTTTGGTCTTCATTCCTGGACGTATGGTGATGATGCTAGAGACTTTGAGATAGAAGGAATGAGTATTGGGGATAGTTTATTGGATTATTATAGTGAAGAAGAAATAAAAAAAAAAATTATGAGTCATTGGTATCAATATTTAAAAAAAAATGTTTATTTTATTGTAGCACTTAGTGATTTTCAAACATACGATTTTGTTGACATAAGTATTAAACATAATGACAATAAGTATATAATCGATTCTTTTAGCGGAGCTATTTATTTTGGACAAAATAAAGAAGTAAAAAATATAGATGATTGTTATATTAAACAAAAAAAAATGGCTAATGAATTATCAATATTATTTAAAAATTCTAAAAAATTTGGACCAAAAAAAATTACTCATATGAAATTGGATCCATCAGGAAAAAGTACTTATACAGATATTATGTTTTTATTAGATTCTGGTTATGTGGCTGGTATATCTTGTTACGATTACTCAGAAGATTTAAAAAAACATGAAGATTTTATGTCTGTAGCTATTAGATCCAAAAACTTTGATGATTGGTTAGGTGGATCTTAAAAAGAGCTTGACCTTAATAAAGCCGTGCCTTGTAGTTTAATTATCTTAGCTATAAACATTAATTTCAATTATTACGAAATCTTGACACACATAGGCCACAGTGGGAAGGTGTTAGTTATGAAAGTATTTTTAACAGTTTTAGTTTTAATCTTTGGTTTTCATTCCTGGACGTATGGTGATGATATCAGAGACTTTGAAATAGAGGGTATGAGCGTAGGAGATAGTTTATTAGATTATTTTCCAAAATATTTGATTGATGAAGCAATAAATAAATCTTCATCTTTGTATTATAAAAACAAAAAATATGTACAGATAGGTGCTAGCTATAAAAAGGTTTACAAGCTTAATATTACATCTAAAACATATGATGATTTATCAATAGTACTAAAACCAAATGATAATTCTTATAAAATTTACTCAATAGGTGGAAGAATTTTTTGTAAAGATATAGAAATTTGCAAATCAAAAAAAAAAGAAATTAGCTCAGACTTAGAATCATTTTTTTCTGATGAAGTGCAAATTCAAAACATAGACAAAAACCACAATGCAGATCCATCTGGCAATTCTAAAAGTTTTACATCTTATTTTAATTTTAAAAAAAGTGATGCTTATGCTTTAGTTGCTGTTTACGATTGGAGCAATAAATTTGAAGAAGAAAAGAATTATCCCGATAATTTAAAAATTGTAATTGTTGGTGAAGAATTTGGTCATTTTTTAAACAATGAACAATATTAAAGGTTAATCGTAGGAATAATAAGAATGTGGTCACTATCTATTAATCGTTTCCAGCGTATTTAATTTTCAACTTTCACTAAATCTTGACACATATAAGTACCAGTGAGAAGGTGTTAGTTATGAGAGTATTTTTAACAGTTTTAGTTTTAATCTTTGCTTTTCATTCCTGGACCAAGGCTGATGATTTAAAAGACTTTGAGATAGAAGGGATTAGTATTGGGGATAGTGTATTGGATTTTTTTAACAAAGATGAAATTAAAAAAAATACCTGGGATTATTTTAAAAATAAAGAATTTACACCTTTGCAGTTTGATAACCCATCTTTTGCAAAAACTTATGATGCAATTGATATTCAATACATAACAAGTGACAAGAATTTTACAATTATGGGATTAAGTGGCATAATTTATTATACTGATAAAAAAAAAATTGAAAAATGTTATAAAAAAATGGACTCAATTACCTCTGAAATTAGATCATTATTTTCAAATGTTTATGAGTCGCCAAAAAAAACTTCAGTTCATACAGGTATTGATGATGGAGGAAAAAGCACTGTTACCAGTGTATATTTTGAATTTAAACAAGGTTATATATCAATACAATGTTATAATTATTCTTTAGAGTCCAATGATCAAAATCATTTAAGAATTGGAATTAATACAAATGAATATGTAGATTTTCTCACTACTAGAGCATACGAATAACTATCCTCGGTCCTTAAGTGAAAAATATTTGAGCGGTAATCAGAAGATAAATTATTGCACCCCAGATTCTTATAAATTTATTTATTTTTCTAACTGTTTTTTGGTTTTTTGAAATAAATGTAATAAATGCAATACTAATAAAAACTGGAATACAACAAAAAATATAAGATAATAGAATGTACCAATCTATATCACTTAGATATTCTAATTTCGGAATATCATCTTGGAATACAAAATTGTAAGCAATTAAGGCTAATAAAGCTATAATAGAGGTATTAAGTCTAGTTTCATATTTTTTAGCTGGTATCCAAAGTACATACCAAGCAACACAAAGAATTAAAAAAACTGGTAACATTATCTTGAAAAGATAGTGCTGATAATTTCTTTCAATTGTTATTTCAATATCTAAAATATTTTCTTTTACAAATTCTGTTTTTTGAGTGAAAATATCATATCTATTTCCAGATAGAATTTTACTTTTTACTTCTATGCCATCTTTTGGGATTTTCCATGCTTCAAGTTTATTAATCTCAGGTTTTAAAAAATCTTTTAAATTGATAAATACACCTGGTTCCGGTGAAATAAGTGATAGTGAACCAACATTGCTAGAATCTTCAAGATTTGAATAAGGATAGTTTCCTACTCCTGTTTTAATTCTGATTATAAGTTTTTGTTTATCAAAGGGAAAACTTCTAAAATCAAAAGATTGTCTAAAAAAACCAACTCCTTTTTCTGTTCTAATTGTTCTTACTAAATTATTATCAATTGAAATTTGAAAAACAGGATTTGCTAAGATTTCTTTATTTTTTAGTCCTTCTCTAACATCTGCATCATACATAAATTCTTCAAATTCAACAGTTTGTAATGGCCAATCATCCAAAAATCTTGCTTCTCGACAAATATCGACACTTCGATTACTAGACAAATCTGAGCCTTTCAAAGATTTTGTTAAATCATTTCTAATATTTGTAAATCTAGAATCAAAAGATATTTCTAATATGCCTTTTGTTGTATCGATATTTTGAATACTTAAGATTTTAAAATTAGATAATTTATAGTCATTAAATTTGT
>CACFSG010000023.1 GCA_902568875.1 uncultured Pelagibacteraceae bacterium | reverse complement strand
AGATATTGTAAGAAGAAAAAGAATAGCTCTAAAAGTATTACCTGTTTATAAAAAAGTTGATACTTGTGCAGCAGAATTTAAATCGTTCACTCCTTACATGTATTCAACATATCAACGAAATTTTTCAATAAATTCTGAATGTGAAGCTGACCCATCTATTAAGAAAAAAATTATCATTCTTGGTGGTGGTCCAAATAGAATTGGCCAAGGAATAGAATTCGATTATTGCTGCTGCCAGGCAAGTTTTTCCTTAAAAGATGCAGGCTTTGAAACTATTATGGTTAACTGTAATCCAGAAACAGTTTCAACTGACTATGATACCAGTGATCGATTATACTTTGAACCTTTAAAAGAAGAGTATGTTTTTAATATAATTAAAAAAGAAAAAGAAAAAGGAAGTTTGCTTGGTATCATTGCTCAATTTGGTGGCCAAACTCCAATTAAACTTGCTAAATTTTTGCATGATAATAACTTTCCAATTTTAGGAACTCAATATGCATCAATTGATTTAGCAGAAGATAGAGATCAATTTAGAAATCTTCTTAATAAGTTAAAATTAAAACAAGCTAAAAGTGGAATAGCCAAAACATTTAAACAAGCAATTCAAATAGCAGAAAATATTGGTTTGCCATTAATGGTTAGACCTTCTTATGTTTTGGGTGGAAGAGCTATGGAAATTGTTTATAAAAAAAACCAACTTGAAAAATTTGTAGGAGAAGCATTTAAAGCAGCTGAAAAAAATCCTATTCTAATTGATAAATTTATTAATCATGCAATGGAAATAGACGTTGATGCAATATCTGATGGAAAACAGGTTCATGTAGCAGGTATTATGCAACACATAGAAGAAGCTGGAATTCACTCAGGTGACTCTGCTTGCTGTCTCCCACCAGTATCAATTAAACCATATTTGATAAAAGAAATTGAGAACCAAACAAAAAAGTTAGCTTTGGCTTTAAAAGTTAAAGGTTTTATGAATATTCAATTTGCAATTAAAAAAGATAAAATTTTTGTGATTGAAGTAAATCCAAGAGCTAGCCGAACAGTACCATTTGTATCGAAAGCTAAAGGATTGCCTTTTGCTAGAATTGCCTCAAGAGTAATGGCTGGAGAAAAATTATCTAAATTTAATCTAAAAGATAAATCTAAGAATATGTATGCAGTAAAAGAAGCTGTATTTCCTTTTAATAAATTCCCTAATAGTGATTTACTTTTAGGGCCTGAAATGAAATCAACTGGTGAAGTAATGGGATTTGATAAAAATTTTGGTATGGCATTTGCCAAAAGCCAAATTGCATCTGGAAATTCATTACCAAAAAAAGGTCTTGCATTTATGTCATTAAAGAACTCTCATAAAGATGAAGGAATTGATTTAGCAAAAGAATTAATAAAATTAAAATTTACTTTATGTGCTACACAAGGTACTGCAAAATATATTAGAAAATTTGGAATGAAATGTAAAATTATTAATAAAGTCAGCAGTGGTTCACCTCACATTGTAGATGTTCTTGACTCTAAAAAAATCGCACTTGTAATTAATACAGGTGGTGGAAATAGAGAATATAGAATAAGCGATGCAATAGCTCTACGTAGAGCAACATTAAAAAATAAAGTTCCCTACTGTACTAATATGTCCACTGCACAAGCTTGTTTAGGAGCAATTAAATCTCTAAAAACTAAAAAATTAGAAGTAAAATCCCTACAAGATAATTAGTTTTTTAATTTTTTTGTAAGAACTAAATGATTGATCCAAGGTTTTCCACCATCTTTAAATTCTACAGCATCCATTATTTCTTGAATAAAGAATGTTCCTAGTCCACCTGGCTTGATATTGTCAATTTCTCTATGTTTTATTTTTTTTGGATCTACAGGTGTACCCATATCATAAAAAGCAATTTGTAATTTATTATCTTCACAACTAATTTTAACAACCATTATATCTTTTGTATCAGGATTATCTTTGTAAGCATGCTTAACGATATTTTGCGCAGCTTCTGCAATAGCTAAGACTAATTCATCTTTCAAATTTTGTTCAATTTGAAGCTTTTCAAATACTTCTCGACAAAAAGTTCTTACATCTTTCAAACTTGATGATTTTACTAAAAAAGCTTTTTTTTCAGTATGATTTGCTTGAGCAGTTTCATTCATGAAAAACTATTCTAAATTTAATATTTGCTCTAACTTAGCCATCATAATTACTTTAAGAACTGATTTACTTACGTCCTTAATAATTACCTTAGTATTTTTTTCTAAAGCTTTTTGATGACTTTCAATTAACACTGAAATTCCAGACGAGTCCATGTATTGAACTTGACTTAAATTTAAATGAATTTCTTTACCGGCATCGATATGAGGAAATATTATCTCTTTTGCTTTTTCAACCACATCCATATCAATTTCACCATCAAGATGAATAGTTGCTATATTTCCTTCTTCAGTAACTTTGTAACTCATAAAAATTTCTTTGCCATTGCTAAAACTTTTTCTACTGGTTTACTAATATTTGTTAATTCAAATTTTGTGTTTTTTTGTTCTGATAGTTTTTTGCTTTCTATTAAAACAGAAATTCCAGAAGAATCCATATATTCAACTTTGCTTAAATTTAATTGAACTTCGTTTCCTGCTTCAATTAATGGTAATATGGTATTTCTTGCCTTATCAGCAACTTCCATATCTATTTCACCATCAAGGTGAACTATTCTTTTATTATCAATTTCTTCTACTTTATAAGTCATAGAATTTTAAAAATAACTCATTATGAGCAGATATCCTACATTTTCCACAAAAAAAAACACAAATATTGCCGCTTATATTTATTTACATATCAACAAAAAATATTTAGATTCTAGATATTAAATTAATTTAATAAATATAAAGAGGGAAAATGAAAAACAACAAAGGTTTTACACTTATTGAGCTATTAGTTGTGGTGGCTATTATAGGAATTTTAGCAGCTGTTGGAACTGTAGCATATACTGGTTATACAGAAGGTGCGAAAAAATCATCTGCAAAATCTAACCATGCTGCAGCTGTAAAATATATAGCTGCTGAAGATCAAAAATGTGCTATAGGCGAAACTAAAGCCATGGACGGAAACTTAACTTGTGAAGGCAGAACTGGAGCTACTGTAGCGGCGGCGGCTGCTATTGCTCTTAAAGATTTTAAAAATCCTTGGGCTACAAGCTTCTCAGCTATAAGACCTAACACTGATAGAGGTGATGGAACTGCAGACGCAGGCAAGACAGCAACTGCAAAAGCTGATAAAGGTTATGTTAACTTGGTAGTCGATGATACAGATACCGATTTAATAATAGTTACTACTTGTTTTGATAACTCAACCGATGTTACTGATAAAGATTGTACAGTAGATAAAGACAAAGTGTCGAACAAAGTTTCAGTAGCTGAGTAAAAGATTAAGATAAATTGAAATAAAATTCTATGACTACTAAAAGCTCGGGGTTTAGTTTAATCGAGCTTTTAGTGGTTGTTGCAATTATCGGTATTCTTTCAGCAGCTGGTACATTAACTTATAACGGATATGTTAAAAATGCTAAAAGAAACTCTGCTGAAAATACTATACAAGCAATTTCATTAGCAGAATCAGAATACTACTCTAATACTGGATCTTATTATATCACAGGTGGAGACGCTAATTGTACAGCAGACTCTGATAGTTCAGAAGATATCGAAGATAACTTATTTGATTCGGAAAATGCCATTCCTGATGATATTGATTTTGAAATATGTACTTTTGGAAATACTGCTAGTTATACAGTTAAAGCTCAAGAAACTCAACCTGATGATTCTACTTGCGTGATAACTGTCACTAAATATGGTACTCCTGAAAGAACAGGTTGTTAAAATTTATGAAAAAGATTTTGTTAACACTATTGCTACTGCCAGTACTGAACAACTGTACTCAATACTCTGCAATGGTTGGACCAAGTTATACTTTAGTAGAAACTGGAAACATTTTACAAGCAACAACTTCTTTATCTGGCTCTTTAGCAGTGAACTCTGCAACAACTGAAATAAAAAAGGAAAATATCTGTTCTACGGTTCATACTGCTGAACTTAATGCAATATTCTTTGAAACTCTTGAACAAATGGATTGTTTTTATGATCCAATGAGCATCTATAGATAATTCTTATTTAATAAGACCTATTTTGGGTATATTTCACTTTTTTTTGATAGTTTCTTTTTTTTTTAAAACATGATTAATTTACCAGCATGAAAAAAAGGAAGAAGAAAAGAATTAATAGAAAAAATTTCTTAAAAAGAAAAAGTACATCTACTGGAATAATACCAATATTATTTATTGTTGTTTTACTAGCTTTATTTTCTGAATCAGTAAGAACAATGCCAGCTGGTGCTTTTAGTGAAAAATTAATTCAAAAATCCTTTGAAATACCAAAATTAAATTCTGAATTAATAGAAAAAAAAATAATAAATAAATCTATCTTAATTAGTAAGAATTCAGATTATAAAAATACAAAAGATAAAGATGATAAAGTGATTATTGGTAAGACTAATATTATTACTAAAACTCTTGGTATTATTGCTAAAGCTCCTGAAGTAATAATTCAAGAAACAGATACAAAAATATTTAAAGAAGAAAAAATTAAAGATTTAACAGTAGATATGCCGAAGATAGAAAAAACTATCAAGATAGCGGAAGATACAGAAAATAAACTTAAAGAAATTTTAGAAAATATTAGTGAAGAAGAAGGAACTGGAACTTCAATCAATAATACAAATATTACTTATATGCAGATTTTACAAAATCCTAATGATTTAGATTTAAACCTTAAATATGCTCAACAACAAGGCAAAATGGGTAATTACAAACAAACCATTTCTACTTTGGAAAGATTAAGTATGATCTATCCAGATAATGCAGAGATTAAATTATATTTACTATCAGTTTTAGTTCAAGCCGACGCTCCTGAAAAAGCAAAAACTATAATGGAAGATATGAAATTAAGAAAAGATCTTAATCCAGAGGATCTAGAAACATTAAATGAAATAGAAGAAGATTTAAAAGATAAAGAACCTGGACTTTGGAATTTTTATGCCGACTATTCTTTTGGAGGTGTGTATAACGATAATGTAAACAGTGTTTCATCTAGAAGATTAAAACTTTCCTCTGATAGTCTTGTCGGATCAAATGCTGCAAGATTCGACAGAACATTAAGTGGGGGTGTTGGATTCACTGCTACAAGACCTTTTGCTGAAGAATCTTCTTTAATGATAAACTTTGCTCATACATACTCAGAACAATATCAAGAAACTGATGATGACTATCAAAGCTACGGTTTAACAATGGCTGTGGATACTACCATGGGTGGACAAAGTCTTAGCCCTTATCTTATGCTTAGTAAATCAGATTATCAAACAGATGCAGATAGTTTTTCTTTAATGTTAGGTGTTGGCGGGTTTTTTAGTTTAGGAGAAAGAAATTCTTTTAATTATGGATATTCATTTTCACATTCTTATGCTAATGAAAACGCATCAGATACGACTGCTAACGAAAGTAATGCCATTGGACATGGCTACACTCTTGGACATGATTTTATAGTTAATCAATTAATTTCGACTTCATTAGGATTAGGATATAATGATAGTGATGCAAAAGTTGATGCGGGAAATGATTATGAAACATACGAATTTAGTTTTAGATTAAATTTAGCTTTTCCTTGGGCCTACATATCTGTTGGGCAAGGAATAAGCTTTAACGATTATAAAAAAGCAGATAGTTCTGTAGACTCATCAAAATTAAGATCAGATCACACAAGCACTACAGATATAATGTTAACCAAAGCAATTGGTGATATATTTCCTACATTAGACCCTAATAGAAGTTTTTTTCTAAACTTATCTTATGAAAAATTAATTTCTAACGCAAATATTATAAATTATGATTATATAGCAGATTCTTTTTCACTAAGTTTTAATAAGTCATTTAAATTAAACTAATCAAAAAAATATTAACTTTTTAAAAATATTGTTGAATTTTATTAAATTTTACTTGTTTTTTTAGTGCTCAAAATGGTTATTAAATACTTTAAATTTTTAAAAAAATTGATAACTTTAGGTAAAAAATGAAAAAATTAATCAGCATAATAACAGGATTGTTCTTCTTACTTACCTCTGTTTCTTTTTCAGCAGAAAAGATTGATATTGAAAAACAATTAGTAGGAATAATTGGAGCTGTATCAGGTACTGTAAAAACAGAAACGAAAGAACTTAAAGTTGGTGACAAAATTTATTTAAATGAAACTGTTTATGCTGGAGCTAATTCAGGAACACAAATTTTATTACTTGATCAAACGACTTTTACTGTAGGTTCAGATTCAGAAGTTGTGATGGATACATTTATATATGATCCGGCAACTAATGATGGAAAAATCGTTGCAAGTGTTAAACAAGGAAGTTTAAAAGTTATATCTGGATTAATTAGTAAAAAAAATCCAGATAGTTTAACAGTTGAAGTTCCAGAAGGAACATTGGGATCTAGAGGAACAGAATTTCAAACAATAGTATCAAAAGGTAAAACTGATACTTTGCTTATCGGCCCAGGAAAAAATAACACTTTAGGTTTAAGACCAGGATCTGTATTAGTTGGAAATAAATTTGGTAATACATTGTTAGACAATCCTTACAGTTTTGCATCAATGTCTAAAGATAGAGCGCCAGGACAAGCAAAAAAAATTACAAAACAACAATTAAAGAAATTTAAGAAAAAAATGAAAGCCTTAAAAGTTGCCAAACTTGATCCAAATGCAACAAAAGCTGAAAGAAAAAAAATAAGAAAAGAATTAAAAAAAGAATTGAAAGAATTAGGTTTAGAAAAGAATGAAATTAAGACATTAATTAAAGAAAATATTAAA
>CACFSG010000022.1 GCA_902568875.1 uncultured Pelagibacteraceae bacterium | reverse complement strand
TAATTTAAAGATTTTTTTAAAAAAGAAATTATTATTTATTTTTTTTCTGTTTTTTATATCTTCAAAAATTTCTTGAGTCTTTAAATTACAAACTCCTCTTATATCCATATAATTTTGACCTTTAAATTCAGAAAATTTTTCAAAGTAATTATTGGTCATATGTTCTATATAACAGTTTGGGTCAGGCTGATCATTTAATAATGGTATTAATGTTGCTTTAAAATAATTCATGCTAAATGCATGAAAACCAATAGATGATCTCTCAGTAATACCATAGTTGTGTCTAAAATTATGAGCTCTTTTTTTAAAAGACCACCATTTTGATTTTAAAAAATCCTGAAATTGTTCATTATTATAAATCCAAAAACAACAATAATTTTCTAAATCATTTACTATAAATTTTTGAGAATTAATTTCTAAATAACTATCTAATCTTTTAACTATATGGATACTATAATTTTGATTATCAGAATTATTTTTTTCATAAATTAAAAAACCTAAATGAAATTTTTTTTGAGCTAAAGTTTTTTGATTTTTTTGCCAATATTGTAAATTATTTTCTGAAAATTTTATATCATGTTCTAAATACATAAAATATTCATAATCATTTTTTTGTTTTTCCATTAATGATCTGCATAACCAAGTTAAATATCCTTTGTTCAAATTATTTTCATCGATCTTATGTTTAATAATTTTTCCTTCTAAATTTTTATCATCTAAAAAATCATTATGAGTATGGATGAAAATATCATTTTTAATTGAAAGGCTTTTTAAATTAAGAATATTTTCTTTTAAATAATCAAAACGTCTTAAATTTCTAAAACCCTCTTTTTTTTCAGGATTTGGATTGTAAAAAGGTATATGAATAGATATAGACATTATTTAATTTAAAATTATAAACAAATTTAAAGTTTTTAATAATGAAAAAAATTTTAATTACAGGTGGTACGGGTTACCTAGGAAGAAATTTAGCTAACTTTTATAAGAAAAAATATAAAGTTTTTCTTGGAGCACGTAATAATAAACAAAATTTTCTAATAAAAAACTTAACTAAATGTGAAGTTGTTCCTCTTGATGTTTCAAATATAGAATCGATATACGATTGTTTAAATTATACTAAACCAGATATTGTAATCCATGCAGCTGCAACCAAATTTGTTGATCTTTCAGAAAAATTTCCATTTGAATGTATAGATATTAATGTTTTAGGATCAACTAATGTTGTTCGGGCTTGTATAAATAAGAAAGTACCAACTGTAATAGGTGTATCTACTGATAAAGCTTCTCCTCCAATTAAAAATATTTATGGTTTAAGTAAATCTTGCATGGAAAGACTTTTTTCATCAATAAAATCATACAGTAAAACTAAATTTATCTGTGTACGATATGGAAACGTAACATGGTCAACAGGTTCAGTTTTACCAATTTGGAAACAAATGTTTAACAAAAATAAAACTATATTAACAACTGGACCATATATGAGACGATTTTTTTTCTCTGTAAATGAAGCAGTAAGTTTAATTGACCAAGCACTCAAGCTCAAAAATAAACTAAATGGAAAAATACTTTCAGCTGAAATGAAATCTGCGAAAATGATAGAATTCTTAAAAGTTTGGGTTAAAAAATTTGGAGGTAAATATAAAATAATCCAATCTAGAAAAGGTGATCGATTAGATGAATATTTAATAGGTGAAGACGAGTTAAAATATGCAAAAGAAATGAAAATAAAAAGTAAAAGATATTTTGTTATTGATTTTAATGAAATATCTAAAAAACCTTTAAAAAAAATTATATCTTCACAAAATGCAAAAAGATTATCAAAGTCTGAAATTGAAAAAATTATACAATTCGGACTGAAATCTAATGACTTATAAAAAAATTAATCATGCCTTTATTATGGCTGCTGGTCGTGGAACTAGATTAATGCCTCTAACAAAAAAAATTCCTAAAGGCTTAGTCAAATTTAAACAAAGCTCATTAATAGCCAATGGTATAAAAAAACTAAAAAAATATATTAATTTTATTCATATATCTGTTGGATATAAAGGACCAATTCTGGCTAAACATTTGATAGAGGAAAAAGTTTCATCAATTATAAATACCGACAAAAAAGGAAATTCATGGTGGATTTTTAATTCAGTATTTAAATCTTTTGACTCTCCTTTATATGTTTTAACCTGTGATAATGTAACTAATATTGATTTTAAAAAAATTCAAAAAGATTATTATAAAAAAGGTAAACCTTTATGCATGATCATTCCCACTAAACCTATAAAAGGTTTAGCTGGAGATTATATATTTAGAAAAAAAAATATTATAAAAAAACTTTCTAGAAAAAATAAATCAGATATCTATTGTACTGGCATTCAAGTATTAAACCCTAAAAAAATAAATGAAAAAATTAAAGCAACAGATGATTTTAATACTCTGTGGAAAAGACTAATTAAAATTAAACAATTATATGTATCTGATGTAATGCCAAAAAAATGGTATACAGTTGATAATATTGATAATTACAAAAAATTAAAAAAAATATCTATTTAAGATTTAATATTGTAACCTTTTTTAAGAAGCATTGTAACTAAAGATATACAAATCATTAAAAACATAACCATTAAACCAATACTAATCCATATATTAAAATCAGATACACCATAGAAAGAATATCTTAAACCATTTATAAGGTACACTACTGGATTAAAGTAAGTCACCATCTGCCAAAATTCAGGTAACATATCTAAAGAATATAAACTACCACCTAAAAAAACCATTGGGGTAATAACTAAAGAAGGAATTATAGACATTTGCTCAAAATTTGTACTCATTAAACCAATTAAAAATCCAAATAATGCAAAAGTAAAAGACACTAAAATTAATAAAAAAACCATTAACAATGGATATTGAACTTTAACTTCAACAAAAAACATTGATGTAATAAATATTACTATACCTACAATAAGAGTTTTGGTTGCCCCAGCACCAACAAAAGCTAAAACAACTTCAAATGTTGAAATTGGAGCAGCTAATATTTCATAAATTGTTCCATTAAATTTAGGAAAAAAAATTCCAAAAGAAGTATTGCTTATTGATTGAGTCAATAATGTTAACATTAAGAGACCAGGGACTATGTAAGATCCATAACTTACTCCATCAATATTTTCAACATACCCTCCAATAACAGAACCAAATACTATGAAATATAAACATGTAGAAATTACTGGAGATAAAAGTGATTGTCCTAAAGTTCTTCTAAAGCGATCCATCTCATGTAGATAAATTGCTTTAAATCCATAAAAGTTAATCTTCATTATTTTCCTTTACTAACGATACAAATATTTTTTCTAAAGTACTTTGTTCAGTTTTTAAATCTTTTAATTTCAATCCAGTATCTTTTAAATCTTGTAATAAAGTTGTAATCCCAGTTTGTTGATCTTGAACGTTGTAAATATAGTCTACAGACATTTTATCTTTGCTAATTTCAAGATTATATTTTTCTAAACTCTTTGGTATTTCTTTAATCTCTTCTTGTAAATCAACTGTGAGTTTTTTATGTCCCATTTTTTTAAGAAGTTCTTTTGTTTCATCAACTACAATAATCTCACCTTGATTAATAACTCCTACTCTATCTGCAATAGCTTCTGCTTCTTCAATATAGTGTGTTGTTAAAATAATTGTAACACCTGTTTTTCTTAAACCTTCAACAATTTTCCACATATCTTTTCTTAATTCTACATCCACTCCTGCAGTAGGCTCATCTAAAAATAAAATAGTTGGTTCGTGTGATAATGCTTTAGCAATTAAAACTCTTCGTTTCATACCTCCAGATAATTGACGTAATATAATATCTTTTTTATCCCAAAGACTTAATTGTTTTAAAACTTTTTCAATATGTAAAGGATCAGGTTTTTTCCCATAAAGACCTCTAGAATAAGAAACATTATTAAAAACTGTCTCAAACTGTTCTAAAGTTAATTCTTGAGGAACTAAACCTATTCTTGATCTTGTTTCTCGATAATCATCAATAATATCAAATTCTTCAACAGTTACTTTACCTGTAGATGGTTTTACTATACCACAAATAATACTAATTAAAGTTGTCTTGCCTGCACCGTTAGGGCCAAGCATAGCAAAAATTTCACCTTTTTTAATATTTAAATTTATATTTTTAAGAGCATTAAAGCCATTATTATAAACTTTATTAAGGTCGTTTATTACGATTTGATTATCTGACATGGAACAAATATATAGCTATTAATTAATTTAATACAATCAACTAATATTAAAACTTTTTAGCTTTAAAAACCAATAAAGGTAAAAAAGTTGCAGTCACAAAAGATAAAAATAATAATGACTGAGTTACAAAAGGTTTAAACAATTCTATTGGTATTATAATTCCTACTAAAAAACTTTTTGAAAAATCAGGAGTTGGAAACATTAAGAAACCTCCAATTAAACCTACAATAATTGAAATATACGCAGTTTTTTCATTAATTCTTTTGTTATAAAAACTATAAAAAACAGTTAAGACAAAAGCACAACAAAATAAGTCAGCTAATAAAAATAAATATAAAATGTCAAATCCTTTTGATGCAACAATAAAAGAAATTATAGATAAAAATAAAATTATATATTTAGAAAATTTTAGATAATTTGTTTTTTTTTTTAATTTAAAGGTTGCCTTGCCATCTACTACAATTAAACTTGATATCGCATTTATCAATGTATCTACAGTAGAAATAGTTAAAGATACAGCAAGTATAATTACTAATAAAGACAATAACTTTATTTGTTCTTTAAGTAATAATAAAAAAAAACCAAGATCGGGTCTAATAGATGAGTCTATTGAAAAAGCCACCATTCCAACAAAACCCATAAAGAAAACAATCGGTATAATTATAAAAAAAGATATAATTAAACTTTTTCTTAATGTTTGAAAATTTTTTGCAGCATATACTCGCTGCCAATTACCTTGATGAAATAAATTAGTGGCTGCAACTGCAATAAAAAAAGTTAAACCAGCTGTATAACTTGGTATATAAGATCCACTTAAAAGATGAGGATTTTTCTCTTTTATAAAATCAAAAGAAAATTGAGATCCTGTAAAAGAATCTATACAGGATAAAAAAATCAACAATAAAATTCCTATTACAATCATTTGAATATTATCTGTAAATATAGAAACTTTTAATCCTCCATATAAAGTATAAGTTAAGGTTGCTAACAACACCAATAAAGCAGTTATCCAAAGCTCAACTCCAGATATATAATTGATTAAAACTGCTACCGCTGTAACCTCGGCACATAAAAAAATAAACATATAAAATATAGTCATTAATAAAATTAGTTTAAATAAACTTTTTCCAAACTTTTTTCTCATAAATTCAATCAATGAAGATCCTTTGGGAAATTCGTTTCTTATTTTTTTTCCTAAATAAATTAAAAAAAACATTGGAAATGCAGTTCCTAAAGAGTAACCTATTACCGCACCTAATCCTCCCCAAGTCGCAGCAGATACTGGACCAAACAAAATCCATGTACCTAAAGCAGATGCGATTAAACTTGTAGTTAACGAAAATAATCCTACATTCCTATTAGCTGTTAAATAATTGTTAATTCCTTGATATTTTTTTGAATAATAAACACCTAAAAATACAAATATTAAACTTAAAACAATGACTAATGTTAAAGATGTAGTCTGATTTACAAAGTATATTTTATCCATTTTTAGCGCTTAAATCTATTTAATTAATTTTCATAATTTTAATTAACCAAAATTTTGTATGAAAGGAAAAATATTTAATAAATAATATCCCAATGCTTGTAGTTGATTAGTAAGTATTAAAATACCAGTAATTAAAAGAATTATTCCACCTATTTTAGATACTAAATTAATATTTTTTTTAAAATTTTTAGAAAATATTAAAAATTTTTGAATTAAATAACCTGACAAAATAAATGGTAAAGCTAATCCTAGAGAATAAAAAAATAAAAGTAAAAGACCTTTGTTTATACTTTCTTCAGTTGCTGCAAGTATTAAAATTGAACCCAAAATAGGACCTATACAAGGTGTCCAACCAAATGCAAAAGCCATACCAATTAATATTGGACTAAAAAAATTAGTATTGGCAGTAGTGTGAATTCTTTTTTCATAATTAAGAAAACTTATATTTAAAATTCCAATAATGTGTAATGACAAAACACATATGATTAATCCTGCTGCTATTCTAAGTTCATATGAATTTTGAAGTAAAACTTGACCTAAAAAAGTTGATGCAGCACCAAAAATTATAAAAACAATTGAAAATCCTATTGTAAATAAAATAATTGGAATTAAATTTACATTTTTTTTTTCAATCAACTCATTTACTGAGCTGCCTGAGATATAAGAAATATATCCAGGAATTAATGGTAATACACAAGGAGATAAAAAACTTATCAAACCCGCTCCTAATGCAACAACTAATTCAATCATTTTTTTTGAAACTTACCCTTTTAAACCTAAATGAGTGTATTTCACATTTAGATAATCTTTAATCGCCATAGATCCACCTTCTCGACCATAACCTGATTGCTTTATTCCACCAAATGGTGCTTCTGCTATTGCCACTAAAGGAGTATTAATCGCTACAGTTCCAGTTTCCATCAACTCTGAAGCTCTATGTGCTTTTTCCATGGAGTTAGTACAAATATAACTTGAAAGACCTAGTTCATGATTGTTAGCTCTCTCAATAACCTCATCAAAAGTTTTAAATGACAACATTGGAACTAATGGGCCAAATGGCTCTACTTTCATAATCGTGAAATCATCTTTCACATTATCAAATATAGTTGGCTCGTAATAAAAGCCTTTATTAAATCCTTGAGGTCTTTTACCTCCTAATAATACTTTTGCTCCTTCTTTTTTTGTAGTTTCAACCAACTCTTCAACTTCATTTAATCTTTTTTTAGTAGTTAATGGACCAAGTTGAACTGATGGATCCATTCCATCGCCAATTTTAAGTTTTTTTGTTTTTTCAATAAATAAATTAACAAACTCATCTTTTTTACTTTCTTGAATATAAAATCTATTTGGAGATATACACACCTGACCATTGTTTCTAAATTTAGCAGCTATTGCCATATCGGCAGCTTTTTTAATGTCTGCATCATCAAATACTATAAATGGTGAATGACCACTTAATTCCATTGTAACTCTTTGGACTTTATCAGCAGCTTGTTTTAAAATTAATTTACCTACTCTTGAAGAACCTGTTATTGAAATCTTTTTTACTATATCAGAAGCAATTAATTGTTGAGCTATACTAGGTGGGTCTCCTGATAAAAGATTTACTACGCCTGGAGGAACACCGCATTCTCTACATATATCAACCATTTCCATAACAACTCCTGGTGTAATCACATCTGGTTTTATAATAACAGAACATCCAGCTGCTAAAGCTGTTGAGATTTTTCGTGCAGATAATACCGCTGGAAAATTCCATGGAGATAATGCAGCAACGACTCCTACTGGTTGATAATAAACGTGTACTCTTGTATCTTCAAACCTACTTTCAACTGTTTGACCATAAATTCTTTTTGTTTCTTCCGCATTCCATTCAAAAATATCTGCAGCTCCACCTATTTCTCCTTTGGCTTCAGCCAAAGGTTTTCCAACCTCAAGTGTCATCCATTTAGCAAGTACATCTTGTTTTTCTCTCATCTTGTCTGCAATACGTCTAATGATGTAAGATCTTTGCCATGGAGGAGTTTTTTTCCAAACCTCTAATCCCTTCTGTGCAGATTTTAATGCTCTATCAACATCTTTAGACGAAGCTTTAGATGCTTTTCCTAAAACTTCTTCATTTGCAGGATTAATTACTTCGTAAGTTCCTTTATCAGAAGACTGTTGCCATTTACCATCAATAAATTGACCAAATTTTTCGTACATAATAATAATTTAGCATTACTTGTGGTTGTGTCTAGCATGCAAATAAACATATCAACATTATTACAACATTAGTATGATATAATTTATAAAAAGGAGGTTGCTATGGCTAAATTTTATGCTCTAGGAAATTATACCACACAAGGCTTCCAAGGATTCTGTAAAGATCCAAGTTCTGACAGATCTAAAGCTGCTCAAGTAGCAGCTGAGGCTGTAGGTGCAAAATTAATTTCCTACACTGGTTTAAGAGGATCATTTGATTTTCTTGCAGTTTTTGAAGGAGATTTTTCTCAAGCAGCAGGCGTTAAGATGGCTACTGAAGCTAGTGGTTCTCTTTGCAACATTAATATTTTAGAAGCAATTGATATTAATAGTGCTGCTGCACAAGCTTCTAAAATTGCACAAAAATACAAAGGTCCAGGACAATAATCAAATTAATTAACTTCCAGTTATTTAACTGGAAGTTAATTTTTTTACTTCCCAGCAGAATTTACAACATAAAAAGATACGATATCTATTTCTTCCTCTGTCAAAATTCCTCCTTCACCAAAAGCTGGCATTACTCCAAGACCATTCGTAACAATATCTTTAACTGACTCTATAGTTAAATTTGATACTGTATCTAAATTTGGTCCTATGTTTCCTTCTGATCCTGCTGCTTTTAGTATATGACATGCAGCACATGCGGCTTTTTCATTAAAGATTTCTAAACCCTTTGTCATCTTTGCTTCATCAGCAATTAAATTTTGGGAGTTAAAAAAAATCGCGAAAAACGTAATTAATAAAAAATTTTTATTTTTCATTAACTTACTTTAAAACTTTTTATACTTCTATACTACTGTAATATCTACGCTATGATCTTTCCAACCATTATGAGCATATCCTCTTCTATTTTCCATTCT
>CACFSG010000021.1 GCA_902568875.1 uncultured Pelagibacteraceae bacterium | reverse complement strand
AAAATTAAGAGAAACTGAAAATAGATTAAGACAATTAGAAATTGATAGACAAAAAGAAATAGAAAGACAACTTTTAAAAGAACAGGCTGAACAAAGAGCAAATGAGGAGGAGCTTAGATTAAAAGAGGAAGAAAAAAAAGCTGCTGAACATGAGAAATTTCTTCAAGAGAAAGAACAGAGAGAAAAAGCTGAAGAAATAAGAAAAGAAGAGGAAAAACAAAAAAGACTTGAAGAAGAAAAAGAATTAGCCTTGAAACAAAAAGAGGAAGAAGAAGAAAGAATTAGAGAAGAAAATAGAAGAATTAAAGAATGGGAAGATAAATTTGATCAAGAGCAAAAAAAGAAAGAAGAAGAATTAATTAAAAAATTTTATAGTGATCAATCTACAATTCAAGATCAATCTACAATTCAAGATAATGAGGATGATAAAATAAATATTTCTAATGAAGTCGATAGCGACAAAGAAAATAAAGATACTTAATTATATTTTTTGGTCGTACTCACCAATTTTTCCGGTCTTTTGAAGTAAATTATCTATAAATTTGAATATTTTTAATTTTCTTTCATCTGAGGTTGGACTTTCTATTACAACAACTAGCGAAGGTTTATTTGAGGAAGCTCTAATTAATCCCCAAGATCCATCTTTAAATGTAAACCTTATGCCGTTTACAGTTAATATTTCATTAATTTCCTGATCATCAATTTTAGTTTTTTCTTTTTTAATTTTTTCAATTTCTTTAACTATATTTTCAACAACTTTATATTTCTCTTCATCTTTACAGTATGGGGCCATAGTGGGTGATTGAAAAGTTTTTGGTAATTCATTTATAATTTCACTAATTTTTTTATTTTGATTATTCAGTAAATGACAAATTTGAATTGCAGAATTAATACCATCATCATAACCGTATCCTAAAGGTTGGTTAAAGAAAAAATGTCCACTTTTTTCAAATCCGGCTAAAGCTTTTTCATTATAAACTTTTCTTTTGATGTGTGAATGACCAGTTTTCCAATAAATTGTTTTACAATTATTTTTTTTTAAAATCTCATCATTTGAGTAAAGACCTGTTGATTTTACATCAACTACAAATTTAGAATTTTTATGAATTGCTGATAAATTTCTAGCTATTAATAATCCAATTTTGTCAGAAAATATTTCATTTCCATTATTATCTATTACCCCAACTCTATCACCATCACCATCAAAACCAAAACCAATATCTGCTTTATTTTTTTTTACAGCTTTAATAATAGCATTTAACATTTTTAAATCTTCAGGATTAGGATTATAATTTGGGAATGTCCAATCAAGATTACAATCTAGCTCGACCACTTCACAACCAATTCCACGTAGAATATCAGGTGCAAAAATTCCTGCGGTTCCATTACCACAAGCTACAACTATTTTAATTTTTTTTTTAATTTTATTTTTTTTTATTAAATCTTGCTTATATATTTCTTGAAAATTTTTAATTACTTTTTCTTGTCCTTTTCCATTAATAAATTTTTCATTTAAAGTAATTTCTTTTAATTCATTCATTTCCTCAGGCGTATGTGTTAATCCTTTTTTGATACCTATTTTTACACCGGTCCACCCATTTTCATTGTGACTTGCTGTAACCATTGCAATTGCATCAGCATCTAAATTAAATTGAGCAAAGTAAACCATTGGCGATAAAGATAAACCTATGTCTTCAACAAAACATCCGGTTGAAATTAATCCTTTTTTGAGCGCACTTTTAATTTCTTCACTATATGATCTATAATCTTGGCCTAATATTATTCGTGGATTATCTTTTTTTGTATGTTTTATGACTTGTGAACCTAACCCTTTGCCTAGGTTTGATATGCCTAAAAGATTTATGTCTTTTTTGTACAACCATCGAGCGTCATATTCTCTAAAGCCATATGGATCTATTTTTAAATTTTCAGACATTTTGTTAATTACTTACCTTTTTTTTAATTTTTTTTATTGATATTTTTTTATCATGTTCTATAAATGTTCTATTGATTTGCTGTTTATATAGTATATTAACTATAAGCGCATACAACATATAGTTGTTTTCGCAAAAATAACAAAATATATTACTAAATTATGAATAAAATTCTATCTCAAGCCTTAAAGAAAGCTGTCTCCGAATATAGCCCAGAAGTTAAAGAATTAGAGAAAAATAATAAACCTGATCTTTTTTCATTAAATAATGAAACAGAGCTTTTTCAAAATGATAAGGGGATTATTATTAAAATCGATCGTTCGAGAGATGTAAACTTAACTGATTTTGGTAAGGCAACTTTAAAAGATAGGTATCTTGGACACAATGAATCTTATCAAGATTTATTTGCAAGAGTAGCTAGCACTTATGCAGATGATAATTTACATGCACAAAGAATTTATAATTATATTAGTAACCTTTGGTTTATGCCAGCCACACCAGTTTTGTCTAACGGAGGAACAAAAAGGGGTTTACCTATTTCTTGTTTTTTAAATGAGGCTTCAGACAGTCTTGGAGGTATTCTTGATCTTTGGAGTGAAAATGTTTGGTTGGCTGCTAAAGGTGGAGGTATTGGAAGTTATTGGGGCAACCTTAGATCAATTGGAGAAAAAATTGGTAGAGTAGGTAAGACTTCAGGAATTATTCCATTTATTAAAGTAATGGATTCTTTAACTATGGCAATAAGTCAAGGATCTTTAAGAAGAGGATCGGCAGCATGTTATCTTCCAATAGATCATCCGGAAATTGAAGAGTTTATTGAAATGAGAAGACCTACTGGTGGTGATCCTAATAGAAGATCTTTAAATTTGCATCATGGAGTTTTAATTTCTGATGCATTTATGAGAGCAGTTGAAACTGATGAACAATGGGCATTAAAAAGTCCCGCAGATGGTTCTGTTCAACAAACTATATCAGCTAGAAATTTATGGATTAGATTATTAACAGCAAGAATTGAAACAGGTGAACCATATATTATTTATATTGATACTGTTAATAGACAAATTCCTCAACATCATAAATTGGCAAACTTGACTGTTAAAACATCTAATTTATGTAGTGAAATAACTTTACCCACAGGAATTGATAAAGATGGAAAAGATAGAACTGCCGTATGTTGTTTATCGTCTTTAAATATTGAAAAATATGATGAATGGAAAGATGATCCAAATATAATTAATGATGTTATGAGATTTTTAGACAACGTTTTATCTGATTTCATAAATAAAGCTCCTGATCAATTTAAAGATGCCAAGTATTCTGCGGAAAGAGAAAGAAGTGTTGGTCTCGGAGTAATGGGTTTTCATTCTTATTTACAAAAGAGAAAAATTCCACTCGAGTCAGTAATGGCGAAAGCATGGAACAAAAAAATTTTTAAAAACATTCATGAAAAAGTTAATAAAGCTTCAAAAGATTTAGCTGAAGAAAGAGGAGCTTGTCCAGATGCAGCTGAATATGGCTATCAAGAAAGATTTTCAAACAAAACCGCAATTGCTCCAACAGCATCCATTTCAATTATTTGTGGAGGTGCATCTCCTGGAGTAGAACCAGTTGCTGCAAATAGTTATACACACAAAACTTTATCCGGATCTTTTAATGTTAGAAATAGATATTTAGAAGAAATTTTAGAAAGTCATGGTAAAAATGATGACGAAACATGGTCTACAATTACAACAAATCAAGGCTCAGTATCACACTTAGATTTTTTAACTGATTTAGAAAAGGATGTTTTTAAAACTGCTTTTGAATTAAATCAAAATTGGATAATAGAATTAAGTGGCGATAGAACGCCATTTGTCTCTCAAGCTCAATCAGTTAATCTATTTTTGCCAGCAGATGTTCATAAAAAGGAATTACATAAAATTCATTTTGATGCCTGGAAAAAAGGTCTAAAAAGCCTTTATTACTGTAGGTCAAAATCAATTCAAAGGGCAGAAAATATTAATGATGCAAAATTAACAGATATTACAGCCAATGTTTACAATTCAAAACAAAAAGAAAATGAACAACCAGAATATGAGGAATGCCTTTCATGTCAGTAGAAAAAATAGAAACACACAAAAAAAAAATAATTCAACCAAAGAAAATGGGGTTATTAGTTGAAAACCCAGTTTATAAACCATTTAGATATCCATGGTGTTATGATGCTTGGTTAACACAACAAAGAATTCACTGGTTACCAGAAGAAGTTCCATTAGGCGATGATGTTAGAGACTGGCAAAAAAATTTAACTCAATCTGAAAAAAATTTATTAACACAAATTTTTAGATTTTTTACTCAAGCTGATGTTGAAGTACAAAATTGTTATTTAAGACATTATACAACTGTGTTTAAACCAACAGAAGTATTAATGATGATGACAGCCTTTGCTTCAATGGAAACAGTTCATATAGCTGCATATTCACATCTTCTTGATACCATTGGAATGCCTGAATCAGAATATTCAGCTTTTATGAAATATAAAGAAATGAAAGATAAATATGATTATATGCAAAACTTTGACATGAAGTCAAAAAAAGACATTGCATTAACTGTAGCAGTATTTTCTGCATTCACAGAAGGTTTGCAATTGTTTGCAAGTTTTGCAATTCTTTTAAATTTTCCAAGATTCAATAAAATGAAGGGTATGGGCCAAATTGTAACTTGGTCTGTAAGAGATGAAACTCTTCATTGTAATTCTATGATCAGGTTATTTAAAGAGTTTATTAAAGAGAATCCAGAAATTTGGACACCTGAATTAAAAAAAGAAATATATAATGCATGCAGAACTATTGTTGAACATGAAGATGCATTTATAGATTTAGCATTTGAAATGGGACCAATGGAAGGTTTAACAGCTCAAGATGTAAAAGATTATATAAGATTTATTGGTAATAGAAGATTAGTACAACTAGGTTTAGAACCAATATACGATGTACAAAAAAATCCTTTAACTTGGTTAGATACAATGTTGAATGCTGTTGAGCACATGAATTTCTTTGAGGGACGAGCAACTGAATACTCTAAAGCATCAACTCAAGGAACCTGGGCAGAAGCATTTAGTTAATTCAATTGAAATATAAAAAATATTTTCGAAAAACTAGTTTAAAACAAAAGGGAGTGGGTGATTTTTTTCTTGAAGAAGTTAAAAGCAAACGTCCAAAAATATTTTTGGAGGTTGGTGTTTTTCATGGCGTAACAGCAAGAAATATCTGTGAGTTACTATATAAAATTCACAAAGATGATTTTAAATATATTGGTTTAGATTTATTTGAAGAAAGTGAAGAAAATAAATCAGAAGTAATACCTAATACAAATTTTTCTAATCCATTAAAAAACATATATTTTAAGTATATAAAAAAACAAAACCCTTATAGTAAAGAAGCTGTAGAAGATCTTTTAAAAAAATTTCAAAATAATATTGATTTAATTAAAGGAAATTCAAATTTAGTTTTAAAAAAAATTGACATGTCTAAAGTAGATTATGTTTTTTTAGATGGTGGTCATGCTTATGAAACAGTTAAAAATGATCTTGAATGTTGTTTAGAGGTGATTAATTCAAATGGAACTATTTTATGTGATGATTATAACTTTGGTCATTTACCGGATGTAAAAAATGCAATTGATGAATTTGTAAAAAAGAATAATTTAAATTGCCATATATTATTCCATGGACGTTTTGCTAGAATTGAGAAATAATTACCTTTGATTTAATTGAATAACTTTTCTATGTTTAGGACCACTATATTTAGAAAGTGGTCTAATTAATTTATTAGCAGCATGTTGCTCTATAATATGTGCTGACCATCCAGTAATTCTTGAAATAACAAAAATTGGTGTAAAAAAATCAGTATCAAAACCCATTAGATGGTAAGTGGGTCCAGTAGGGTAGTCTACATTTGGATGTATATTTTTTCTTTCAATCATTACTTTTTCAACAATGTCGTAAATTTTTTCAAATTTTTTATCTTTTTTAATTTTTGCTACTTTTCCAAAATATTTTCTCATTGTAGGCACTCTAGAATCTCCACTTTTATAAACTCTATGACCAAATCCCATCACAACTTCTTTATTATCCAATGTTTTATTTATCCATTTAAGAGCATTTTCAGGTTTTTTAATTTTATTCATCATATGCATCACCTCTTCATTAGCCCCACCATGTAAAGGACCTTTTAAACTTGCAATAGCTCCAGTAATTGCTCCATGAACATCTGACAAACTACTTGTTATAGTTCTAGCTGTGAAAGTTGAAACATTGAAACTATGTTCAGCATATAAAATTAATGATACATCAAAAGCTTTAACAATATCTTTATTTGGAACTTTACCAAAACACATATGGAAAAAATTTTCTGAAAAAGAAAGATTTTTTTTAGGAGGTATAATTTTTTTCCCTTTTCTTGATCTATAAAAAGCAGCTAAAGCAACAGGTGTTTTTGCAAAAATTCTCATAACTTTTCTCATGTTAGCTTTTGGTGAATTATCTTTTGTTTCTTTATCTTCAAGTCCCATTATGCTTACAATTGTTCTTGTGACATCCATAGGGTGTGCTTTTTTTGGAAATTTTTTAATATCTTCAAGTAAAGTTTTAGAAATTTTTCTCTCATTTTTTTCATTTTTTTCAAAATTCTTTAATTGTTTTTTATTAGGCAGTTCACCATTTAAAATAAGGTAGGCAACTTCTTCAAATTTACATTTTTCACATAAATCTTGAGCAGCATAACCTCTATATGTAAGAGAATTAATTTCAGGCATTACTTTTGAAACTTCAGTTTCATCAACCACTATTCCAAGTAAACCTTTTTTGATTTCATCACCCATTATTCATGTCCTTCAGTATTAAAGTTGTAAATTTTTTCATCTAAACTATTATATTTTTCATAATCAACAAGTTCATATAATCTTTTTCTGGTTTGCATTTTATTGATAATATTATTTTGATGTCCATTTTTATAGATGTCTCGCAATCCATCTTCAACGCTTTTCATAGCTAATCGTTGTGTAGTGACAGGATAAATCACAATATTGTATCCAAATTTTTCTAATTCTTTGTAGTTGAATAATTTAGATTTTCCAAATTCAGTCATATTTGCGAGCAAGTAACACGATAATTCTTTTCTAACTTTTTCAAAATCTTTTTCATCATTTAGGGCTTCTGGAAAAATTATTTCAGCTCCAGCATCAATATAAGCTTTACATCTTTCAATCATCTTATCTATTCCCTCAACACTTTTTGCATCTGATCTTGCAATAATTTTAAAGTTTTCATCTTTTTTTGCTGATATACATTCTTTAATCTTTTTAACCATGGTTTCAGTGGTTATTAATTCTTTCTTATCTAAATGCCCACATCTTTTTCTTTCAATTTGATCTTCTAAATGTACTGCCGTAATTCCAAACTCTTCAAATGTTTCTATTGTTTCTTTACAAGATTTAAAACCTGTATCTATATCAACAATAGTTGGAAGATTTGTTACTCTTGAAATTAAATAAGATCGTGTACTAACATCTTGCAGTGTTGTTAATCCAATATCAGGAAAACCAAGATCATTAGCCATAACTCCACCTGAAACATAAACAGCATCATAACCAATTTCTTCAATTAATTTTGCTGTAAGAGGATTATATGCCCCAGGAACTCTTAAAATTTTTTTTGATTTTAATTTTTCTACAAAATCCTTTCTTTTTTGAATTGGTTCTTTTTTTACAAAATGCATTAAAATATTCCTTTTTTTAAATTTCTTTTTATTTTATTTTTTTTTACTTCAATATTTAACATATTTAATTGTCCAGGTTTTAATTTTTTTAGTTTTTGAACAGTTTTTAAAAATCTATCACTTTCTTTTTTAGAAATGATATCTTTAGTTAAGGTTAAAAATTTATTAATATAATTTTGTCTTTTAAAAGGACGTAAACCATAAGGATGAGCATTAGCTCTATCTTGTTGTTCTGTAATTTTTCTTCGATTTTTTAAGGTAATAACCACTCTAGCTCCAAATGATTTTTTCTTGGGATTTGGGTCATGATATTTTTTAGTCCATTTTTTATCCTCGTGAGTTTTAATTAATTTCCATATTTTAATTGTACTTTTTCTTTTAGCTCTACTTTTAGTATAAGATTTTATGTGATGCCAATCTCCATCTTCTAATGCAACAGCAAAAATATACATGATTGAGTGATCTAATGTTTCTCTACTTGCATTAGGATCCATTTTTTGGGGATCATTTGCTCCAGTGCCAATTACATAATGAGTATGATGACTTGTGTATATGTCTATTTTTTTAATTTGATTTAAATTTTGTATTTTCTTTTTTAGTTTTTTAGCTAAGTCAATTAAGGCTTGAGATTGATATTCTGCTGAATACTCTTTTGTATAAGTTTCTAGAATTGCTTTTTTAGTTTCACCTTTTTTAGGCAAAGGAACCTTATATAATGCTCTTTTTCCATCTAAAATTCTAGCAATCACACTATCTTCACCTTCGTAAATTGGACTTGGAGCACCTTCACCACGCATTGCTCTATCAACAGCTTCTATTGCAAGTTTACCTGCATGAGCAGGAGCGTATGCTTTCCAACTTGAAATTTCACCTTTTCTAGATTGTCTTGTAGAAATTGTTGTATGTAAAATTTGTTGTATGGCTTGATAAATTGTTTCTGTATTTAATTTTAACATAGAACCTAATCCTGCAGCAACACTTGGTCCTAAGTGAGCTATATGATCTATTTTATGTTTGTGTAAACAAATTCCTTTTACTAGATTAACTTGCACTTCATATGCAGTAATAATTCCTCTTAAAAGATCTAAACCACTTTTTTTATTTTGTTGTGCTACGCTTATTAATGGAGGAATATTATCTCCTGGATGGCTATAATCAGCAGCTAAAAAAGTATCATGGAAATCAAGCTCTCTTACTGCAGTACCATTTGACCAAGCAGCCCATTCACAATCAAATTTTAGTTTATTATTAATTCCAAATAACGTTGCACCATTTTTTCTAAAATGTTTTAAAGCCATTTCTCTTGATGAAATAACCGGTCTTCTGTTTAGAGATGCTATTGCAACTGAAGCATTGTCAATAATTCTATTAACAACCATTTCTATAGCATCTTTGTTTAATTTTGCATTGTCACTTGCAATCTCTGCTATTTTCCACGCAAGTTGTTTTTTTTTAGATAGAT
>CACFSG010000020.1 GCA_902568875.1 uncultured Pelagibacteraceae bacterium | reverse complement strand
GTAATTTTGACCCAAAATGAGCATACAACTTTTAGTTTTGTGTTAGATATTTTTATTAATTTGTGTTAGAGATTGTGAAATTTGTGTTAGAGATTCGTCTTAAAAAATATTTTTTATGGCGTTTTAAAAATTATGAGTGAAGATAAAAAAGATGAAAATATAGATTCCTCTAATCAAAACGAGGAAAATACTGAAAAAGTTGAAAATCAACCTTCGGTTGATAAAAACTTAGATAATTCTCCTAATGAAAATCAAAGTGTTTCTGAAAATCAAGAAAAAAATGATGAAACAGCTGGTGAAACTAAAAATGAGACAACTGAACACCAAGTTATTCATAAAAAAGATGGAAGATTGCACATATATGTAAGGCAAGACAAGTATAAAGGTGAACTTAAATCAAAAAATTGGGTAGGCAGACTTTATATCGATGGAAAACAAAAGATTTCTTCATCAGGAACACAAAACCTCGATGAAGCAATTCCAATTTTAGAGAAATGGTTTGATGATATTCACGCTGAAAGTGAGAAATTGAAAAAACTTGCTGAAGAAGAACAACAAATTCAAAAAACAATTGGAGAACAACAACAAAATCAACCAATAGTTCAAGAACAACCTGATCCCACAGTAAATGTGGAAGAAAAATTAAACCCAACTGTTTCAACAGAAACAACTCCTAAAGTGAGTACACAAAACTTAAGTACCGAAACGCAGTCGGAAGTTAATAATGATGTTGCTTTAAGCAATGAAGCTTCAGAAAAAACAGAAGATAGTGTTGATGTGGCTGCTAAAGGTAAAGTTTCTAATATTTTAGGTAAATTTAAAAATTTAAAATTTAAAAAATCTTCTTTAAAGGGAATTAAACTTCCTAAATCTCCAGTTAAAAATAATTCTTTAAACAAAATATTAAACTTTTTTAAATCAAAAATAGGAAAATCTTCAATTAAAGGAGAAGAAGTTATTGGTGTTGAGCTTACAAATAAAGAGATAAGATTGGCACAAATAAATTCTGATAAGTCTAATCAGTGGGTGTTGGAAAAATTTTATATTCATAAAATTGATATTCCAGATGAAAGTAGCGTTTTAGAAAATGCTGAAAAAGTTACAACAGAACTTAATTTAGCATTACAAAAATCAAAAATAGGAGTAGGGAACGTTGCTATTTCTATCCCAGTTACAAGTGCAATAATAAGAGTAGTTACTTCTCCATTGATGAAAGATGAAGAGTTACAAAAAGCAATAGAAACGAATTCATTATGGGAAAATTTAGTTCAGTTAACAGATAATTTAGATGATTATTCAATTTTTCATCAAGTAATAAATAGAAATGAAAAAGATAACACTATGGATATCTTATTTGTAGCTTCTAAATTGGCCGATATAAATGGCTATGTTTCAATTGTAAAAAGTAGTGGCCTAAATCCAGTTATTATTGATGTTAAATGTTTTGCATTAAAATCTGCTGTCGATCAAATTAATCAAATTTCAAATAAAAAAGATGATGCAAATTTAACAGCTGTTTTAGAATTTGGTCTAGATGAAAATTATTTAATGATTTTATATGATAATAATCCAATAATTACTGATATTTTTTTAAGAGGCCAAGATAGAAAAATTTTATTAGAATCTACTGATGCAGAGGAAAAAGAAGCATTAGTAAGAAGATACACAACTCAAGTAAAACAAGCAGTTCAAGATTTTGAAACAAAATACGAAAAAAGAGTTAGAAATTTAAAAGTTATCTCAGACTTAGAAAGTGTTGAGGATTATTTGTCTATTTTTAGAAAAACATTAATGAATGTTGGATTTACTTTATTTGATCCAATTGAGGGCTTAAAAGTTCCTCAACAATTTGACCAACAAGTTAATTTAAAAAATAGATCATACTTTACTACATCAATAGGTTTAGCATTTAGAAAGCTTGATGTATTTGGATATTATAAATTTGTAACTGCAGCAAAAAATATAAATTTACTTCCAGATAGAAAAAGCATGTTTCAACAAAAGAAAATGAAAGCAATATCTAGCTTTGCTTTTAAAGGATTGGCAACTGGTATTGCAGCATTATATTTAATATTATTTACATTATCATTTTGGAATATTCATTCGTACAATCAAAAACTTGTGGATTATCCTAATGTAATGAAAAATCACGAACAAAAATCATTAGAATTAAAGAAAGTTACTAAAGAACTGAAGTTAATAGAAACAACTTTAAAATTAAGTAGTACATTAAAATCTAATAAAGAATTAACTTATAGAGTATTAGCTCAAATAGCATCGAGTGTGCCTACGAAACTTAGGTTTGACCAAGTTGATTATAATGGAGGCAACTTGTTTACTATTCAAGGTGTTGCAGCAAGTGATCAAGATATTTTAAAATTTATTGAAAATTTAGGTAAACAAAAGTTAATTGAACAAGCATCTCTTTCATCAATGAGACTTCCACAAAGATCGAAAGATGGCATTACAATGAAAGGGTTTAGAGTTTTTGTTAGGGTTAAGAAAGTTTAGTTATGAATTTTAATATTGATTTTAAAAATATAGATTTAAAGAATATATCTCTTGAAGATATTCAAGCGAAGCTAAAAAAAGTTGAGAAAAAAACGTGGATTAAAATTGGAGTGTCTGTTGGAGCAGTAATATTTTTTTTAATCATATTTTATGGAGTTTTAAATCCGATAGTAAATAAAAAGAAAGCTCAACTTAATGATATGAATTCAAAAAAAGAAGAAACACAAGGGTTTATAAATAATATTAAAATTGCAAATAAAAAAATAAAAAAAAAGAGACCTGAATACGAGCGGTATTCAACATTGTTTCACACAAGAGCAGAAGTCGAAGGTCTTTATCAAACTTTAAGTGAATTTGCAGCCATGAATAATTTAGTAATTTCTAAAATTGAAAAGAAAGCTATTAAAGAAGTAACAAAAGCAGACGCTATCGCAAAGGCAACCGGAAAGAAGAAAAAAAACACAAAAACTAAAAAAAAGAAAGCTGAAAATGTAGCTTATTATACAATTCCAGTGGATTTTGAAATAACAGGCAACTTTTTAGGCTATATTAAGTTTAAAAGACAATTATCCTTATCACAAAAAATGTTAAATTTTGACAAGGAGTCTATCAAAGTGGTAAAAGGACAGGGAGATTCAACTGGAGCGATAAAAGTAAATGGAACTTTAACAATAGTAGGATTAGCAGATGATTTTTTTTAGAAGTGTAATATTTGTCATTTGTGTTTTATTCGCAGTATCAATTGCGTATGCAGACAATCATGATACAGAAAAAAATATTGTTGAGAAAGCAAAAGAAATAAATCAAAAAATAAAAAAACAACAAGCATTACAAAATTCAAATATAAGTTCAGAAACTGGTAAGGAAGAGCCTTTGCCATTGAATGATCCTTTTGTTGGTGATGGTTCTCTTGGTGGTTCAAGTACATTAAAAGTAATTGCCGACACAGAAGAGGAGAAAAAAAACTTAAGTGTATTTAATTTTAAACTAGTTGGAGTAATTGTGGGTGAAGACGAAGGGTATGCTTCGCTAATTGATGAAAATGGTACAATTATAAATTTAGGTTTTTATGAAGAATTATCACCAGGCATAAGATTAATAAATATAAGTTCAAAAGAGATAGTTTTTGAAAGAGAAGAAGGATCTCTAGTAGCAATCAACTTTAAAAATCAAATTATTGAAAGAAACAATTGATGATAAAACTTTATTTTAAAACTTTTATAAATTTAATTCTCATAGGATTGTTTCTTGTGAGTTGTACAACTATGGGGAAAAAAGGAACTAAAGGTTTTAAACATGATACTCCTTTAATTAAAACAGATGTTAAAAAATTAGGAAAAAAAGAGCTTGATAAAACTGCAGAGATGGGACCAATACCTGTAGAAGCAGATGTTGTAAAACTTAAAAAAAGAAAGAAAATTTCTTCAGTTAAAGAAAAAAATTATCTTTTAATTCCCGATGAGTATAAGAATTTAAAACAAAATTTAACTTTTAACTTTCAAAACATGGATTATAGCGAAGCCATGACATTGATGGGAAAAATTGGTGGTATAAATATTCTTGTTGGCGAAGATGTAGCTGGCTCAATTTCAGCGCAATTAAAAAATGTTCCTTGGGATAAAGCATTTAATGCTTTATTAGATATGAAAAACTATGCAGCAGATATTGATGTTGGAAGCAATATAATTAGAGTAGCTACACCAGCAACACTGACTTCGCAAGAAAGTTATAAATCAGCTAGAGCGCAAGCTGTGAAGAAAAAAGTTGAATTAGAGGATTCTGTTGAACCAATTATCTCTGAAATATTTAGACTATATTATATTTCTCCTGCAGAAGCGAAAGCAACAATAGTTGAATTATTTACTTCAACTTCAAATGCTGGTTCATTTGTTCCAATTCAGGTTACGGAAGAAAAAACAACACGTTCAATTATCGTCAGAGGTAAAGAAAAAGATTTAGATGTTGTAGATAAAGTAATTAGAGAAATAGATGTAAGAACTAAACAAGTTTTGATGGAAGTATTTATTGTTGAAGCTGAATCTTCTTTTGAACAAGAGTTAGGAAATAAATTAGGTGGTGCTTATTCAAGACAGGATGAAAGAATTGGAGGTACTCAAGGTGGTAGTTCAGTAGGTGCACCTTCAGGGCCAGATGCTATACTAAGTGATGACACTGCAAACTTTGGTGCAGGAAAAGATACAATATTTAACTTTCCTGCGGGAGCTGCTACAAGTGGTATAGGTATATTGAAAAAAACAGGTTCAGCAGTATTAAAAGTTGAATTAGAAGCTTTAGAAAAACGAGGTTTATCCAAAATTATTTCTAATCCAAAAATATTTTCTCTAGATAACCAAACGGCAACAATCAAACAGGGTGAACAAATCCCAGTTGCAGGGGGTGATGGTGCGGATACTTATAAAGATGCTGCATTAGTAATGACTGTAACACCTAGTATTATTGGTGATGGAAATGTACTTCTAGACGTAAAAGTTAATAATGACTCTCCAAATAGACAAAATGCTGGAAGTGTAGGAATTAATACTATGGAAATTAATACAAAATTATTAGTTGCAGACGGTGATATAGTTGTAATCGGAGGCATTAAAAAGAATGTAATTTCAGATAATAAATCAAGTGTTCCAGGCATGAATAAGGTACCTATTATAGGAAAAATGTTTCAAGGAAAGAGTAAATCAGATACACTAGATGAATTATTGGTGTTTATTGCTCCAAGAATATTATAAAAAAAATGTTAAAGATAAGCAGAGAAAGTGAAATTAATTTAATCAATGTTTTAATTGATAATGATATCATTTCTGGAAAAGATTTAGTTAAGATTAAAAAAACAAGTACTGAGGGCAATAAATCACAAATAGATGCAGTATTTGATCTTAAACTTACTGATGAAAAAAGTATTCTTGATATTTTAGTTAAAGAACAAAATTTGGAAATAGTTGATTTAACTAAACAACAAATTACTGAAGAAATTAAAACTGTTCTTCCTTCAAATTATATAAAAGTCAATTTTGTTGCTCCATTTAAAATGGACGGAAAAACTTTACACATAGCGATCCCAGATAGTTCTAAGCTTAATTTAATGAGAAATCTAAAAGCAATAACAAAAAAAAATATTGAATTACATGCAGCCTCATTAACTCAAATTTCAACGTTTATAGAAAATTTATCTTCAGAGAGTGGTGAAGTAACTACAGCAAGCATTAGAAAAGAAAATAAAGAAAAACAAAAAACTTTTGATTCTGATTTAGGTGAAGCAGGAGAAGTATTAGAAAAAGCGCCAGAAGAAGATATAGAAGCTATTGAAAATGAATCTGAGGTAATAAAATTCAGTACAGCAGTAGTTGCAGAGGCTATTAAAAATGGAGTAAGTGATATTCACATTGAACCTTACAGATTTTCATCAAGAGTAAGATATAGACTAGATGGAATGCTCAAAGAACAAGAACAATATAAAAAATTTTTACATGATAATTATGGAGCTGTAATAACTCGATTTAAAATTATGGGCAAACTTGATATTGCAGAAAGAAGACTTCCTCAAGATGGAGCAATAAATTTTAAAATTGAAGGTAAAGTAGTTGATCTTCGACTTTCAATTTTGCCAACAGCAAACAATGAAAGAATAGTAATGCGGGTATTAAATAAAGATGCAGGAGACATTACTTTAGAACAATTAAATTTTGATGAACAAGACTTAAAGAGTTTAAGAAAAGCAATCCATAGTACTCAAGGATTAATTCTTGTAACAGGTCCTACAGGATCTGGTAAATCTACTACTTTATATAGTATTTTAAAAGAGGTTAGCAAACCTCATTTAAATATATTGACTGCAGAAGATCCGGTTGAATATGAATTAGATGGAGTTGGGCAAGTTCAAATTAAAGATGATATAGGTTTAACTTTTGCTGCAGCACTTAGATCTTTTTTGAGACAAGACCCAGAAATTATTCTTGTTGGAGAGATGCGAGATAAAGAAACGGTTGATATTGGATTAAAAGCTGCTTTAACAGGTCACTTGGTGTTTAGTACATTACACACCAATGATGCCCCAAGTACTATAACTAGATTACAAAATATGGGAACGCCTGATTATTTAATAAGTGCCGCAACTCAATTAGTTGTTGCACAAAGATTAGCTAGAAGAAATTGTAAAGACTGCAAGGTTCCCGATGACGATGTTACTCCAAAAGTTTTACAAGATTTAGGTTTTACTGCAGAATTAGCTTCTAGAGTTAAAGCTGTTAAAGGAAAAGGTTGTGCGAAATGTAGTGACACAGGCTATAAAGGAAGACAAGGTATTTATGAAATACTTTCAGTATCTAAACCTATAAAAGAAGCAATTTTAAGAAAAGCAACAACCCCTGAATTAAGAGAAATTGCAATTAAAGAAGGTTTCCAAACAATGCAAGATATGGGCAGAAGATTAATTGCAGCAGGTGAACTTAATTTTAGAGAATACGAAAGAGTTCTTTCTAACGAATAAATAATTTTAATTTATGGAAGCTTTTACATATAAAGGGATTTCTGATGGAAAATATGTTGATGGCGAAATTGAAGCTTTAAATTTAGATGAAGCATCTCATAAACTAAAAGAACAAAAAATAATAATTACCAATATAGAACGCTCTTCAAAAAAGAAAAAATCTGAAGAGAAAGATAAGAAAAAAGGCAAAGGTTCAAGTCTTTTTGGCAAAAAAAAAGCTAAAGTCGAAGATGTCTTAATGTTTTCAAAGCAATTTGCTACGATGGTTAAAGCAGGCTTACCTATTCTGCAAGTATTAGGAATGTTGAGAGATCAGATAGAAAGTCCTGCTATGAAAGATGTTATTGAGGATATAAGAAAAAGCTTAGAAGGTGGGGTTACTTTATCAAAATGCTTCGAAAAATACCCAGAACTGTTTGATAATATTTATGTAAACTTAATAAAAGCTGGAGAAGCTAGCGGTAAGTTGGATATATTCTTGCTTAAAATTGTAGAGTCTCTTGAAAAAAAAGAAAATATTAAAAAAAAAATCAAATCAGCTTTAATGTATCCAAGCATTATGTTTACAGTAGCAATTACTGTTAGTGTTTTCATGTTAATTAAAGTCGTTCCAGTATTTGCTAAAATGTATGATGGAATGGGAATAGAACTACCAGCTGCAACCGCAACAATTATGGGAATGAGTGATTTTTTAAGAGGAACTGGAGGACAAATAATGTTTTTAACTTTAGTTATCTTCTTTATCGTATTTAGATATCTTACAAAAAAAAATGAAAAAATTAAGTATGCTTGGCACAAACAAGTTTTAAAATTACCAATTTTTGGAGACATGATTTTAAAATCAATGTTGGCTAGAATTTCATTAATTATGGGTAACCTAAGTGCAGCAGGTGTGAATTTACTTGAAAGTTTAGAAATTGCAAAATCAGTTAGTACCAATGTAGTTGTTTTAGAGTCTTTAGAAAATGTAAAAAAAGGAGTTTTTTCAGGAGACACATTGACAAAATTATTTTTAAAGGATCCTTTGTTCCCACCTACGTTTGGACAGCTTATTTCAGTCGGTGAACAAACTGGACAGCTAGATGAAATGTTTGGTTCAGTTGCAAAATATTATGAAGCAGAATTTGACACAGTTGTTGACAATCTTTCAAGTTTAATTGAGCCGATTATGATTGTTTTTATGGGAGTCATGATTGGAGGACTTATGATTGCTATGTATTCTCCAATATTTAACGTTGGTGCTTTAATTGGGTAACTAAAAATAATTATTTAGTTTTTTTTATCAATTCAGTGTTTTTTATGTTTATTGCCATACAAGTAATATCATCACGTAATTTCTCAGCTCCCCAATTTAGCTCTTTTTCGATGGACTCAACTATTGTTTTAGGAGTTATTTCAGACATATCGTTTATAATTTTTTGAACACCTTCTGCTCCTAATTCCTCACCATTTTTTAAATACCCTTCTGTTACACCGTCGGTATAAACTACAAATGTTTTATCTTTCATATTAATTGTTTTTGATTTTACCATTGATTCTGTAAAATATTTCACAATTCCAATTGGAGGCATTTCAGATTTTATATATTCATAATTTTTGTTTTGATCAAAAGTTAAAATGCTTTCATGACCCGCATTAATAAAAACTAATTCTCCAGTTTTGATATTTAATTTTCCAAAAACAGCTGTTACAAACATTCCTTTAAATTTAGCTTCTACAAGTTCATTATTTACGCCAAATACAACTTTTTCTATTGGATATTTAAGATTAGTAAGTGTTCTAAAAATTGAAGAAGCTTTTGCCATATACATTCCAGCTTTAATTCCTTTTCCGGAAACATCGGCTAATGTAAAAAAATACTCTTCAGGTGTAGATCTTACAACATCAAAATAGTCTCCTGATACATCTCTTGCTGGAACATTTTTAGCATATATAAAATTTTCAAACTTCGATATATCTGGAAATAAACTTTTTTGAACTCCTGCTGCAAGCTCTCTTTCTTTTAAAAGTTTAGCTTCTTTTTGTAAATTTGCTAAAGCAAGTTTATTTTCCTCTATAAATCTAAAATAAAGTCCAGTAAGGAATGTTAAAGTTGTAATAATAATAGGATAGCTAATATCAACAAGTTCTGATCTAAATTTATAAAATGAAAATCCAATAATTATAATTGCCAAAATATTACCAAAAAAAATTGACAAACTAAATTTAGGTTTAATTTTTTGAGATAAAATAAATGTTAACAAAGCAACAATAATAGAAAAAAATAATTCAAAAATATAAGTGTTAGGATTTCTTAATAAATATGATTGATCTAAAATATTTTCAATAATATTTGCATGCACTTCAACTCCTGGAATGGTTACTCCAAGTGGAGTTTTTACTAAATCAAATAAGCCTTGAGCAGAAGCACCAATTAAAACATACTTATTTTCAAAAAAGTCTTTTTTGAATTCACCATCGTACACTTTACTAGCCGATATATATTGTTCTTTTAATGATTTTTTATATTTAATCCAAATAATACCGTTTGGATCTGATTTGATTTTGTGAGGTCTTGCACTTATTCTTGTAATTCCAACTTCATTAAGTTCTACGTAAATATTTTTTTGTTTAGATCCAACTCGAACCATTTCCAGGCCCATAGTTGGATATAGTTTTTCATTAAATTTAACTAATAAAGGTAATGATCTTATTATTCCATCTGTTTGGTCTAAAAAAGATATAGAACCTAAACCTTTAACATTTTTTTCTAATTTTTCTAAAGATCCTATTGAATAAGGATAAGAGTATGTAAATTTTTTTGGATCACCTCCTTTAGAAAGAAATTTTGCTTTTGCCTTTCTATCGTAATTTGAATGTGAAGGAACATTGCTCCCAAGAACAGCAATAATTGATTTAGACTCTTTTAATTTTTCTGCAAAGATTTCGTCATGACCTTTTAGTTTTTGTAATTCAGCAATATCTGAAGGAATTAAATTATATGATTTAATTATTTCTTCAGGTGATTGTTTGTCTTTTTCAGTAAAGAATATATCAAAACCAATTGCTTTAGGATTTGATGTATTGAGTTGATCTAATATTTTTGCAAAAACAGATCTACTCCAAGGAAATTGACCAAATTTTCCAAGGCTATCTTCATCGATATCAATTATAACTACATTTGTATCTCTTTTTTCTAAAGTAAAAATTTTTTGATAAAGGTCAAAGCTTAAATTAGAAATTGATTTTATAAACGGTGGATTAATTATCTTTATAGAAATTAATAAAATTAATAATATAAAAAAGACAATATAATTTAAGTATTTTTCTAAAAATTCCTTCACAAAAATAATGTATCTTTATATGAGGTAAAGTAAATAAATCTTAATCTTGGTTTAAAGCTAAAGAATTATTTCTTTTTTC
>CACFSG010000019.1 GCA_902568875.1 uncultured Pelagibacteraceae bacterium | reverse complement strand
TTATATTTAAAAATTTTGATAGTAATAATAATTCAAAAAGCTCATTACAACCATTTCATAGGGCAAAAATTAAAATTAAAAATGAAATAGTTCCTATGAATTTAATTTTATCTAAAAGAATAAAAAAAAAAGATAGTCACGTTGAACCAAAAAAATGGAATAAATTAATAAAAAATAAAAATACTTTAATTATAGATTCTAGAAAACCTTTTGAATATGAAGTTGGAACATTTAAAAAATCTATTAATCCAAATATTGATAATTTTAGAGATTTCCCAAAATACTTAAAAAAATTAAAAAAAGATAAGCCTATTGCTATGTTTTGTACTGGAGGAGTACGTTGTGAAAAAGCATCTGTATTTTTAGAAAAAAAAGGATTTAAAAATATTTATCAATTGAAAGGTGGAATTTTAAACTATTTAAAAAAAATTAAAAAAAATAAAAGCCTTTGGAAAGGTGAATGTTTTGTTTTTGATAATAGAATTAGCCTTAAACATGGTTTAAAAATAGGATCTTATTCAATGTGTAGTGGTTGTAGAAAACCTGTTTCAAAAAAAGATAAAAAATCAAAAAAATATGAAGAAGGAGTTACTTGTCCTAATTGCTATGACAAATTAACTGAATCACAAAAATCACGTTTTAGAATGAGACAAAATCAGATATACAGGGCAAAACAATTAGGAAAAAAACACATTTTTCAAAAAGAATTTAAATAAGGTATATTTGTCTAAATCAATTAAACTAACAAAAGATCCAATATGGTCATTACTTAAAAATGTAACTATTCCTGCTAGTACAGGATCCTTATTTCAAACTTTTTATAATTTGGTAGATACTTGGTTTGCAGGTAAAATATCTGCGGAAGCTATTGCTGCTATAGCTAAATCTTTTCCAATATACTTTGTAATAATTGCCGTTGGCGTAGGTATTGGAGCTGCCACTAATGCTTGTATTGGAAATTTACTTGGAGAAAAAAATATAAGAAAAGCATCATTGTTAGTTGCTCAATCAGTTACTTTTGCAATATTTGTTTCAATTATAGTTACTTTATTTGGTTTAAATACATCTAATTTTTTACTTTCTGTAATGGGATCTGATACTGAAAGTATAATTTTAACCAGAAAATATTTGGATATTATATTTTTTGGAACATTTATTGTTATGATTCAAATTTCATTAAATGGAACCCTAAATGCGCAAGGTGATACAAAAAGTTATAGAAATGTTTTAATATTTAGCTTCTTTTTAAATATATTTTTGAATCCTTTATTTATTTGGGGTTATGGTGTTATACCTGGATTTGGTATCGCAGGTTTAGCAATAGCAACAGTAATATCACAATTAATTGGTACAATTTATCTGGCTTACAAAGTTAATTCCTGCAAGTTGAAAAAATATCTTTATTTAAAATGTTTTATTCCAAAGCTAGATTTAATGAAGGAATTATTTAACCAATCCTTACCTATTATGTTTAGTATGCTTTTTATAGGGGTTGGTATATTTAATATACTTTATTTTATTGGCCAATTTGGAGAATTAGCTGCAGCAGGTTATGGAGCTGCTTTAAGAATTGAACAAGTTTTTCTTTTACCAGTAATAGGTTTAAATACTGCTGTTTTATCAATAGGTGGACAAAACTTTGGAGCAAAAAATTATGATCGTATAAGAGAGCTTTATATTAAAGCATTATTTTTTGGATCGTCATTTATGGCTACAGCAGGAATAATAATTTTTTTTGGTGCAGAAATTTTAGTTTCATTATTTACAGATAATATTGAAGCAATAAAACATGGGGCTATATATTTAAAAGTTGCTGCATTAATTGGTCCTATTTATCCAGTATTTTTTATAACAACTGCAGTATTCCAAGCTGTTAAAAAACCAATTTATAGTTTGTATTTAAGTATATTAAGATTAACAGCATTTCCTTTTTTAAGTTTATGGTATGTAATTAATATTAGAGGAGGAGATTATGCGGATATTTTTTATACAATTATGGCTACTAATTGGATAATGGGAGTTGTGGTATTAATATTTATTGGATACTTTTTAAACAATGTATTTAAACAAAACAAATCTCTTTTTAGTTATTAGTATTTGTCTAATATTTTTTTTTCTTTCGTATTTTGATGTTAAATCAAAAGAAATAAAAGTTATTGACGGTGACACAATTCATTTAGATGGTGAAAAAATTCGTTTTAGTGGAATTGATACTCCTGAATTAAAGCAAACATGTAATAAAAATGATGTAGTTATTAAATGTGGCATTCAAGCAAAAGAATTATTAATTAAGATTATCGGAAATAACAAAATAAAGTGTGTTAGAGAAGGTAAGGATCAATATAAAAGAACTTTAGCTGAATGTTTTGTAAATAACAAAAGTATATCAAAATATCTTGTTAGAAAAGGTTATGCCTTTGCTTATAGACGTTATTCAAAAAAATTTATTGATGATGAGAATTTTGCAAAAAAAAATAAAAATGGTCTTTGGTCAATGAATTTTGAATACCCTTGGGATTATAGAAAAAAAAACTAATCTTTTTTTAATTTTTTTTCCAATCTTCTAACTAAATAAGAAACTATCAAAATTAAGATTAAATATTCAAAAATTAAAAAAGTATAAATTTCAAGAGGACGATATGTTGTAACGACAAGTTCATTGGCCTTTCTTGTTAAGTCTCCAATTCCAATTATTGAAACTAAAGAAGACATTTTTAATACATAAACAAATTGATTTCCAATAGCTGGTAAAATATTTTTAATTGCTTGAGGAAGAATAACTAATTTTAATTTTCTAAAAAAATTTAATCCAAGAGAACTTCCAGCTTCCCATTGAGATTTTTTAATTGAATTTATTCCTGCTCTAAAAATTTCAGCTTGAAAAGCACTTTCACTGATAGACAAAGCAATAATACCTGAAACAAATGGACTAAAACTTATTCCAGTCATTATAGGTAAACCATAATAAATCCATAAAATTAAAACTAGTAACGGAATTGCTCTAACAATTTCAACATAACCAATATTTAAATAAGATAAAAATCTATTTTTTGCTAATGATGGTATTGCAATTATAAGACCTAAAAAAATTGAAATGATAATTGAAACAATCGAAATATAAATAGTTGTTGTCAACCCACTTAACAAAAATTTTAGATTAGTTAGTCCCTCAACATTATTTGGAGATAAAATTAACCAATTTAATTCATTCTTACCACAGGAGGTCAAAGGTAGAATTAAAAGTAAAAAAAATAAATTTCTCACTCTTAAAGTTATAAAGAATTAAAAATTAATTACTAATTTATTATAAGCTTTTTAGATTATATTTAGCGAGCAACTTAGTAAAGAAGCCTGAAGACTTTTTCTTTTTTATCCAATCATTTACGTAATTGTTCCATTTATCATCCCCCTTTGGAACCATCATTGCCAAGAAGGCTGGATTTTTTTCTCCATCAGGAACTATCACTAATTGTGGGTATTTGATTACTAATTTGTTGGCCTCAGTAGAACTTGTAATATTTCCATCTGCTCTTCCAGCTAAAACTTCTTGAAAGTCTCTAGCAGGAGCTTCAACCGAATTTAATTTTGATTTAGGAAAAAATTCTTTTGCTTTTTCTTCTTGCGATGTACCAAGAGTAGTAGCAATTGTTACATTGTTGTTATTTAATGAATCCCAAGTTGGGAATTTTTTTAAATTTTTTTTAAGAACTATTGGAACAGTTCCATATTTGTAATAAGTATCTGTAAAACCTGCTACTTCAGCTCTTTTAGGAGTTTTTGTTACACTTGTAGAAATATCATATCTTTCAGATGTAATACCAGAAACAATAGTTTTCCATTCAGCAGGTACAAATTCTATTTTAACTCCCATGTCTTTTGCAAGTTCATTCATGACATCAATATCAAATCCTTTGTATTTATTAGTTGCAGGATCTTTAACTGTCATAGGATCCCAATCTCCTGTAGTTCCAACTTTTAATATACCTGATGATAGAATTTTATCTAAATTTGAATCTGCATTTAAAGAGAGAGGTAAAAGAGCAAATATTGTTATAATAAATAATTTTTTCATTCTATTTAATAACTTATTTAAAATATAAATGAGACTATAATCTTGACGCACTATCGTTCATCCACGAGAATAAATGGTGTGAAAATGAACGTCTTACAAAAAGATTAATTTCATTTTGATTTTCATTATGAATAATTACATCAATTTTTGCAAGAATTGTTTGAATAACTGAACCTTTTTTATTTCTAAAATTATTGAAATTAAATGGAGATCCAGTTTGAAATAAGTCAAAAATTTTATCACCTTTAAGATTAATCAATACGAATTGATCTGTAACATCTGTAATAGCACCTAAATTTGTTTTGGTAATATTTTTGGTAAGTAAATTTTCTATTTCATAATTATTATTATCAGTATCAGAAATTTTATTTGAATAAATTATCCACTCATCTGGACTTAACCAAAGAGCTGTTAATTTTTCACTTCTTGTTGAGGTATTAGCTTCAGTAGGTAATAGTAAGTTTAATGATTTACCAATTGCAGATAAAAATTCTCTTTTTTTACCTCTTACTATTAATTTCATCACAGGTTTGATTTCTTTCATTTGTAAACCTGAGTAAGATTTTTCTTCAGTTATTGCATTTATATAATTAAGCATTTAGTCTTTTATTCTCCTTGTCTAAAAATACTGGATCTGCAACAGTTACATTAATTTGTTTTTTTTCCATTGGAATGATTAGTTTATGACCCATCATATTTTTTCCACCTCGAACAACAGCAAGAGCAATAGATTTTTTTAAGTTAGGACTGTAGTAGCTTGAAGTCACATGACCCAACATTTCAACGGGTGATTTATTGATATCAGCAACTATTTGAGCACCTTCCTCTAAAACTTCATCTGGGTTTTCTGTAAGTAGACCAACTAATTGTTTTCTATCTTCTCTAATAGTATCTGATCTATATAAAGATCTTTTTCCTATAAAATCATATTTCTTTTTACTTACTATCCAATTCATTTGTAAATCAATTGGCGTCATTGTTGCATCAGTATCTTGTCCAACAATAATAAATCCCTTTTCAGCTCTTAATAAATGCATGGTTTCGGTACCATAAGGAGTAATATTAAATTCTTTACCTGCTTTCATACATTTTTCCCATACTGATTTTCCATAATTAGCTTGGACATTAATCTCATAACTATGTTCACCAGTGAAACTTATTCTCATTATTCTACATTTTATTTTACCAATTTTTGTGTTTTTAAATGACATGTGTGGAAAATTTTTATCTGAAAAATCAAGATCAGGAATTACTTTAGAAATAATTTTTTTACTGTTTGGACCACAAACACTAACTGTTGCATAATGATCAGTTACTGAAGTTAAATAAACATCTAATTCAGGCCATTCTGTTTGTAAATAATCTTCTAATTTACCTAAAACAGTAGCAGCACCACCAGTTGTTGTTGTCATTATATAATGATTTTCATCTAATCGTGTTGTTACACCATCATCGTAAACCATTCCATCTTCATTAAGCATTAAGCCATACCGACATTTTCCAACAGCAAGCTTAGACCAAGCGTTAGTATAAATTCTATTTAAAAATTCTGAGGAATCTGTGCCTTGAATATCAATTTTACCCAATGTTGATGCATCTAATATACCTGCACTATCTCTTGCAGCTTTACTTTCTCTTTGAACAGCATCATGCATACTTTCACCTTCTTTTGGGTAGTACCAAGCTCTTTTCCATTGTCCTACATTTTCAAATTCAGCTTTATTTTCTATATGCCATTCATGAATAGGAGTTTTTCTAAATATATCAAAATATTCACCAACATTTCTCCCAACTATTGTTCCAAAAGTAAGAGGAGTGTAGGGTGGTCTAAATGTTGTAGTACCAAGTTCTTCCATTTTAGAACCTGATGTTTCAGAAATAATTCCTAGAGCATGCATATTACCAAGTTTACCTTGGTCAGTTCCCATACCTGTTGTTGTATATCTTTTTACATGTTCAATTGATCTAAAACCTTCTCTTAAAGCTAATTTAATATCTTTAGCTGTAGCATCATTTTGATAATCAACAAAAGGTTTTGTTTTTCCAATCATTTTGTCAGAAGGAAGTAGCCATATATTTTTTTTTGATTTATTAAATGAAGATCGAACCTCAAGATTTTCATATTCTATTTTTTTAATATTTAAGAATTCTTTTAGAGTTTTTATGATGTTCAATAATATTTCGTCTAATGTAAAATCTCCATTACAAGAACCTATACTTATTTGATTTAACGGATATTTGTTTGGAATAAAAACTTGATCATCTTCTCTAAATTTTAATTTTCCACCAGATTGTGTAAAAAGATGTACTGCAGGTGTCCATCCTCCAGAAATTCCAAGACAATCACATTTAATAGATATTTTAGGGCCTATTACTTTTTGACCATCTTTAGAAAGTTTCATTATTGTAATGTTGTTTATTCTTTTATATCCAGAAGTATTAATTACTGTATATCCTTTGTAGACTTTAATATTATTTTTTTCTGTTTCCTTTATTAATTTTGAGTCAATTTCTTCTCTATTATCAACAACTGCCTCAATATTAATTCCTTTTTGATATAAACTAATTGCAGTTTCATAAGCACTATCATTATTTGTAAATAGAGCATTTTTTTCACCACATGCTGTTCCAAAAAAATTTGCATATTTTTCTATAGCAGAAGAAAGCAAAATACCTGGCCGATCATTGTTATCAAAAATTAATGGTCTTTCCAAAGATCCTGTTGCAGTTATAACTTTTTTTGCTCTTATTTTAAGTAATCTGTGACGAGTTTTATTATTTCTTTGTTCTAGAGGGAAGTGATCTGTTAGATTTTCTCGAGCTAATAAATAATTATATCCATAAAATGCAGCTACACTTGTTCTTATTTTGATTTCTAAATTTTTAATTTTTTTGATTTCATTGATTTCTTTTTCTAACCAAGAACTTGAAATTTGATTATTAATTTTGAAATGTTCTGAATTTTGATAAATTGTAGAACCACCTAGATAAGGTTTTTCTTCAACTAAAAGTGTTTTAAAACCATTTTTTGCAGCAGTTTTTGCTGCTATAATTCCTGAAATTCCAGCACCAATAATTAAAACATCGCAATGAATATATTTGTGTTCATAAACATCAGGGTCAGGTTTCGTGGGCGATTTACCTAATCCTGCAGATTTTCTTATAAAATACTCATATTTTTTCCAGAAACTTGCTGGCCACATAAAAGTTTTATAATAAAAACCTGCAGGCAATACTGGACTTAAAAAGTTGTTAATGCCACCAATATCAAAATTTACACTTGGCCAACAATTTTGACTTGAGGCTTCAAGACCTTCATAAATTTCAATTTCAGTAGCTCTTACATTTGGTTCTGTTCTGGATGTGTTGTGATGAAGTTGAACAATTGCATTAGGTTCTTCAGAACCTGCGGTCATTATTCCGCGTGGTCTGTGATATTTGAAACTTCTCCCAACTAAATGAATATCATTAGCTAAAAGGGCAGAGGCTAATGTATCACCTTTAAAACCATAGTATGTTTTTCCATTAAATTTAAATGAAATTCTATATGTTTCATCAATAAATTTACTTGTTTTTACTCTTAAATTTTTTGTCATTAACTATTTTATTGGAGGTTTGTCACCCATTTTATAAACTGCCTTTATTTCATCATTCGATGTATCTCGAATCATATTAAACCATTTTCTACAACCGTGAGTATGAACCCATCTTTCGAATTGAATTCCTTTAATATTTTTTCTCATGAATAGATATTCTGCCCATTCATCATCGCTTAACTCAGTGGGTTGTTTAGGTCTGACTATATGAGCTTCACCACCAGCTTTAAATTCGCTTTGTTCTCTTTCACCACAGTAAGGACAATTTATTATAAACATTAATGTGCTACAGCAGCTGCACCGTGTTCATCCACAAGATCACCACTTATAAATCTATTAATATTGAATGCAGCATTTAATTTATGAGGTTCATCATTTGCTATTGTGTGTGCAAATAAATCACCTGATCCAGGAGTTGCTTTAAATCCACCAGTTCCCCAACCACAATTAAAATATAATCCTTTAATTGAAGTTTTACTAATTATTGGACTAGCATCAGGACAAATATCAACGATACCCCCCCATTGTCTTAGCATTCTCATTCTACTAAATATTGGATATAATTCTAATATAGCACTTAAAGTTCCTTCAACGATATCATGACTTCCTTTTTGTGAATAAGAAACATAATCGTCTGTACCAGCACCTATAACTAATTCACCTTTATCTGATTGACTAATATATGCATGAACAGCATTAGACATTACTACAGTATCTATAATAGGTTTAACAGGTTCAGATACTAATGCTTGAAGTGGTTTACTTTCTAAAGGTAATTTTAAACCAGCCATATTTGCAATAACACTAGAATGACCAGCGGCAACTACGCCTATTTTATTTGTCTTAATAAATCCTTTTGTTGTTTCAATTCCTTCAACACTATCAGCATTTCTTTTTATACCTTTAACCTCACAATTTTGAATAATATCAACACCCATTTCATCAGCACCTCTTGCATAACCCCAAGCAACAGCATCATGTCTAGCTGTTCCAGCTCTTTTTTGAAGAGTGCCTCCTAAAACTGGATAACGAATATCAGGTGAAGTATTAATTATTGGACAAAATTTTTTAACTTCTTCAGTATTTAGGTAAACTGCATCAATACCATTTAATCTATTTGCATGTGTTCTTCTTTTTAAATCTCTAACATCTTGTAAGTTATGAGCAAGATTCATCACACCTCTTTGACTAAACATAACATTATAATTTAATTCTTGAGATAAACCTTCCCAAATTTTTAAAGCATGATCATATAGACCAGCGCTCGCATCCCATAAATAGTTAGATCTTATTATTGTAGTATTTCTTCCCGTATTACCACCACCAATCCAACCTTTTTCTACTACAGCAATATTTTTAATATTATGCTTTTTAGCTAAATAATAAGCAGTAGCTAAACCATGTCCACCACCACCAACAATTACTATGTCGTATTCTTTTTTGGGTTCAGGATCTTTCCATGCTTTTTCCCAGTTTTCATGGTAGGAAAGAGCATTCTTAATAAGTGAAAATATTGAATACTTATTTTTCATAATTAATGAATAATTACTTTATTAATATTGATTATTCAATACAATCGGAGATTATCAAGTTATTTGGAAGAGTGGGTGAGAGGCTTAAACCAGTCGTTTGCTAAATGACCGTGCGAGGAAACTTGTACCGAGGGTTCGAATCCCTCCTCTTCCGCCATATTTTAAAATAATGGGTTATTTTTAAAAAAGTCTTTCATAGGAATTGGTTTTTGTTCTAATATGTATCTGTATACATTATAGTTTTCCAAAACTCTTTGAACATAATTTCTAGTTTCTTTAAATTTTATTAATTCTATCCAATCAATATAATTAATTTGTTTTTTTTGAGGATTTTTATTTATTTTTTTCCAATATCTAACTCTTTTTGGTCCAGCATTATAAGCCGCTATTGCAAAAGGATAAGAACCATCATATTCAAGAATTAAACCAGCAATATAATGTGAACCTAAATTAATATTGTATTCAGGATCGGTTGTTAATCTAGATCTTGAATAAGGAAGCTTAGCTTGTTTAGCAACTAGTTTAGCTGTATAAGGCATTAATTGCATTAAACCTTTAGCTCCAGCATGACTATTTGCTTTTAAATCAAATTCACTTTCTTGTCTAATTATTGATAAAATAAATGCGCTTTCAGGAATTTTTCTATTATTTACATATTTTGGAGTGCTAATAATAGGATAGTTATATTTATTATGAAATCTTTTTTCATAAGAAGCTATTTTAGAAATTTGAATAGCAAAATCAAATCTTTCTATATTCGTTGCAAGTTCAGCCGCTAAAACTTCACTACCACTATCAACATTATCATTTGCTAAATATCTAAGAATATGTTTGGCATATTTATCTTCATCAAGTTCGTCTAGTAAATAAATTACTTTAACAATTTCTTTTTTAAAGAAATAATTACGGTATTCTTTTTTAATTTCCAAGTCTTTTGAAAGTTCAAAATTACCGTTAGGATTTAATTCCATGAAAGCTAATTGACCATAATATGTGGTTAAATAATTTGATGCTTCTTTAAACCATTTTGTTGATAATTCTTTATTACCTAATTTTTTATAAGATCTTCCTAACCAATAAGCACCTCTTGCTACGCTTATTGGATAACCTACATTATTATAGAATTTTTCAAAATGATCTTTAGCTAATAAAGGATTATCTAAAAAACTTAAAGCTATCCAACCACTCATCCATTCGGCAGCTGCAAACTCAGGTCCTTCAGTCATAGCGTGATTACTTGATATTTTGTAAGCTAGTTCATATTTTTTTTTATATATTAAAGATCTTGAAATAATTTCTCTTTCTATCCACCATTTGTCAGGTCTTACTAAATAATCTTTTGTATTTTTTACTTTTAATAAAATTTCTACAGAGCTATCAACTCTTCCTCTTTTTCTTCTCCATTTAAGTCTGTCATAATTTAACCCAGCATCATTTTTAAATTTACTAGGAACTTTAGATATAGCGTTATCAACACCATATGACTTGCTCATTAATAATTGTCTTGCATTGTATAAAAGTTGATAATCTTTAGGTAAGTATCTTAACATTCGTTTAAGATCCCAATATTTATTATTCCAAGCTAAATAATCAGCACGTTTTATATAATCTTCAGTATTAAGATATTTTTTAAATTTTTTTC
>CACFSG010000018.1 GCA_902568875.1 uncultured Pelagibacteraceae bacterium | reverse complement strand
AATACTAAGATTTTTAGCTATATCTTCTATGTAAATAGTTTCTTTTGGATTAATACCAAATTTTTTGACCATTAAATCAAAAGTTTTTGCTTCAGGCTTTGGTATATATCCTCCATCTTGAATATCAAAAACCTTTTCTCTTCCAAAAAGGTCATATATTCCTAGGTGAGTTAAAATATTTTTAGCATGTTCAGCACTACCATTGGTAAAAATAAACTTTTCCATATTTAATTGTTTAAGTTCATTTCTCATAATTTTATCTTCTTTCATAAATGATAAGTCTATTTCGTGGACGTAAGACAAAAATTCATCTGGTGATATTCCATCATGAATCATCAATCCTCTTAATGAAGTGTTGTATTTATAAAAATAGTTTGTTTGTAACTCTTTAGCCTTTATTTTATCAATTCCAAGTCTTTCTGATATAAATTGTGTCATTCTTTTTGAAACTTGGCCGAAGACTCGCTCCAAAGAATAGTTATTATGTTTTCCATAACAGACACCATCCAGGTCTAATAAAAGATATTTTTTTTCCTTTAAATTCATTTTCTTATCAAAGTGCCTGAACCCTTATCAGAGAATAACTCAAATAATATTGAGTGTTTTGGTCTAGCATCAATAATACCAACTGCTGTAACTCCATTATTTACAGCATCTAAACAAGTATTTATTTTTGGTATCATTCCCCCAGTGATAGTTTCATTTTTAACCATTTCTAAAATTTCAGAAGATGATATTTCTTCAATTAATTTTTTATCTTTATCTAAAACTCCTTCTACATTTGTCATTAAAAGTAATCTTCTAGATTTTAATGATTTTGCTATTGCACCAGCAGCATTATCACCATTTATATTATAAGTTTGATTTTTTTGTAAACCTAAAGGAGAGACAATTGGAATTTTCTTTTCTTTAATTACATTGAGTAAAATTTCATCATTAATTTTGTTTGGTATTCCAACAAATCCTAGCTCTTCTGATTCTGGTATAACTTCAATAATATTATTTTTTTTTGTGTGTATTGAAATTGCTTCTGAACCAACCTCTTTTAATGACTTAACAATGTCATTATTAAAATCAATAAGCACATTTTCAACTATGTTTATTATTTTTTTATCAGTAACTCTTAATCCTCTTATGAATTTTGTTTGAATATTGAATTTGTCTAACTCTCTTTTAATTCTTGGTCCACCTCCATGCACAATTACAATTGAAAGGCCTAATTTATTTAAAATACTTATATCTGATATAAAGTTGTTAAATATGTTTCTATCAATAAAAACATTTCCACCATACTTAATAACAATTAAATCATTTTTATATTTTTCAATGTATTTGGATACTTCTTTTATTGGTGGCCCATTTTCTGGTAATATTTTTTTTAAATTCATTAATCTATTTTTTGGTGATTACCACAATATTATGTTGTAGTTTTAACTGTAGTTCTCTTCATTATAAATAACTGTTGAGCCATAGTTAAAATATTATTAACAGTCCAATAAATTACTAATCCACTTGGAAATGGTGCAAGTATTACAGTTAAGAAAAGCGGGAAAAACATAAATATTTTTGCTTGCATAGGATCTGTGGGTGCGGGATTTAGTTTTTGTTGAACCCACATTGAAAGACCCATTGCTACTGGCCATGCTCCAATAACCAAGAATGAAGGTACGTCATATGGTAATAGACCAAATAAATTAAATAAACTTGTAGGATCACGTTCACTTAAATCATGAATCCAACCATAAAAAGGCATTTGTCTCATTTCAATGGTTACAAATAAAACTTTATATAAAGCAAAGAAAACAGGAATCTGTACAAGTATTGGTAAACATCCTGACATTGGATTTATTTTTTCTTTTTTATAAAGCGACATCATTTCTTGCTGTAACTTCATTTTATCATTTTTGTGAAGCTCTTTAAGTCTTGCCATTTCGGGTTGAAGCGCTTTCATTTTTGCCATGCTTTTAAAAGAAAAATTAGCTAATGGAAAAAAGACTAAACGAATACATATTGTAACGGCAATAATTGCTAAGCCGTAGTTTCCAAGAAGTTTAAAAAAATAATCAATCCCAAAGAATAAAGGTTTAGTTATGAAATATAAAAAACCCCAATCAATAACTAAATCGAATTTATCTATTTTTAAAGATTCAGCATAGCCATCAATTACGTCAACTCTCTTTGCAGCAACAATTATTTGTAAATTGTCTTCTATTGAACTATTTTGATTTAATTCTAGAGGTTCTGTAGCAATAAAGTTTGCTCTGAATTTATTTTTATAGTCAAAAGTTGTTTTAAAACTCTTTCCTTTTGGAGGAATTATAGAAGCAATAAAGTACTTATCTCCTACTCCAAGCCAACCTTTTTTTGCAGTTTTTGAAAATTTTTGTTCTTGTATATCATCATAATCTTCCTCAATAAGTTCATCATCTAAGGTGGCAATAGGACCTTCATGAAGAATATAAAAATTAGACAAACCTTCTGGAATATTATTTCTTATAATTTGTCCATAAGAATAAAAATCATATTTCTTATTAGTGGAATTAATTACTTTTTGTTTTATGTTGAATAAAAATTTATTATCTAGAGAAATTTCTTTTTCAAACGTAATTCCTTGATTATTAGTCCAAGATAATTTTATTGGAGATTGTTCTGTTAATATTTTATTTCCAATTACTGACCAAACAGAATCTGAATTTGGAATATCAATATTTTTGTCAGTTGTAACAAATCCACTTTCAATTAAATAACCATCTTTAATATTTCTTGGTCCAAGAAGAGTAACTTTTTCTTCATTTTTAAGACTAACTTTGTAATTTTTAAAAATTAGGTCATCAATCGCTGCGCCTTTTAAAGATATTGATCCAATTATACTTTGATTTTCAAATTGAACTCTTTCACTTTCTTTTAAAGCCTCTTCTCGCGAAATTTGAATTAAAGTCTCTTTCTGATCTAGACTTGGTGCATCAGTATTTTGTTCTATTTTTTTTTTTTCAGCAAGATTTTGTTTTGTTGATGATTGTTCAGGTAGAAAAAATAATGAATACAAAACAATTACTGCTGTAGATAAAGCTATTGCTGCTATTACATTTTTTGAGTCCATTATTTTTTTACTTTAATTTTTTTAATAACAGGATCAAAGCCTTCTCCTCCACCTAAAAGTTTAATTGGATGACAAGATAAAATTCTTTTTAAACTCATATACACACCCTTTACTAAACCAAATTTTTTTAAGGCTTCAATGCTATACTCAGAGCAAGTTGGTAAATATCTACAGGAATTACCAAGCAAAGGACTGATTAAAAGTTTATATGCTTTAATTAGCTTAATTAAAATATTGGTGAAAATGTTCATTATTTAATTTTTTTAAATTCTTGAAACAAGATTTCTTTTAAATTTTTATAATCACTGTGTAACACACTAGGCTTACAAATAACAAGATAAGAAAAATTAAATTTTATTGATATTTTTTTTGTTGCATCATTCATAATATTTCTAAGCCTTCTTTTTATTTTATTTCTCTTAACAGCATTTCCTATTTTTTTCTTGGTTACAAATGAAATATTTAGTTTATTATTATTTTTGTTACTTAAATGACCAAAAAAAATCGTAACATATTTATTAGACACCTTCTTCATATTAAGTAGGGTTTTAAATTCTTCTTTTTTGGAAAGAGCAAGTATTTTGCTTCTCATTAATTTAACCAGATACTGTTAATGATTTTCTTCCTCTTGCTCGTCTTCTAGCTAAAAGCTTTTTTCCACCTTTAGTTTTCATTTTTGATCTAAATCCATGTTTTCTAGCTCTTTTGATTTTAGATGGTTGATATGTTCTTTTCATAAAAGTGGTTAAATTTTTATTAAATTTCGCCCTTTATAGTAATTAAATATATAAATAGCAAATAGAAGATTTTATAAATACGATAACAATTAATGGAAAAAGCTAAAAAAATTAAATTATTTATAGGCTTATTTTACTTAATCTTAGTCATAGTATTTTTATATTTGTTTTTTTCAAAATTTAGTCTTCAGGAAATTACTAGTTATGATTTTATAAAAAATAACAGAAATTATTTTTTTGAATTAAGACAATCTAATTTATTTATATTAGCAATTTTATTTATCTTGTTTACAATTATCTGGGTTTTGGCAGCTGGATTTGGATCTCCCATTGGAATTTTTAGTGGTTTTATTTTTGGCCAGTGGTTTGGAGCATTATTTGCAGTTTTAGGATTATCAATTGGTGCAACTTTACTCTATCTTTTTGCAAATTATTTTCTAAAAGATTTAATAAAAAAAAAATTTCTAAATAAATATAAAAATTTAGAATTAAGATTTAAAAAATCTGAATTTATTTATTTATTAATCTATAGGTTTGTTGGAGGAATACCTTTTGGTATAGCAAATGTATTGCCTTGTATATTTAATGTAAAAAAATTTAATTTTTTCTGGGCAACATTTATAGGAATTTTTCCACAGATTTTTTTGATTAGTTCAATTGGAAGTGGGTTAGAAAAAATTATTGATCAAAATCAAAAAGCCCCAAGTTTTATTAAGTTAATTTATTCTCCAGAAATTTATATTCCTTTAATTATTTTTGCTTCTTTAGTTATTGTTACTATTTTTTTGAGAAAGTTATTTTATAAAAAATAAATGTGGTGCTCCCACCCTGTACTGACCAGGGAATTAGTCCTTACCAAGGACTTGTTATACCATTTAACTACAGGAGCGATTATCACAAATTGTATTTTATTGATAATAAAGCATTTTTTTCAAATTATTGCCTTAATTTTTTGATCAATATGATTTATATCTACCTGAGGAAATTATATGGGCATTCATTACGATTATAAATCTACAAAAAGTGCAAAGCTAATGGAAAAGCAGGCAAAAAGAGAGAAAAAGCTTGCTGAAAAAAAAGCTAAGCGATTAGCAAAAGTAGGTTCAAAAAAAGATGAAAATGAAGAAAAAGTTTTAGATGCATCAAAACCGATAACTTTAGATTTTCTTACAAATCCAGATAAAAAATAAATAATGAATGATAAAATTAAGGCTAGAAAAGATAGAGAAGCTTTAGCATTGCGTACTAATTTAAAAAAAAGAAAATTGTTTCAAAAAAAAAATAAAAAGAAAAATAAATAATGCCAGTTCTTTCAGACAAATGGATAAGAAAAATGTCCAAGGAAAAAGATATGATCTCACCTTTTGAGGAAAAACAAGTAAGAGGTGACAGTATATCTTATGGACTATCTTCATTTGGTTATGATGCTAGGGTATCTGATGAATTTAAGATCTTTACAAATGTAAACTCTGAGATTGTTGATCCAAAAAATTTTAAACCAACAAATTTTATTACAAAAAATACCTCAGAATGTATTATACCACCAAATTCATTTGTATTAGCCAGAACAGTGGAAAAATTTAAAATTCCAAATGATATTTTAGTAATTTGTTTGGGTAAATCAACATATGCACGATGTGGTATTATAGTTAACGTTACTCCTTTAGAACCAGGTTGGGAGGGATATGTGACACTTGAGTTTTCAAATACTACACCACTTCCTGCTAAAATTTACGCAAATGAAGGTGTTGCTCAATTTATTTTTCTTAAAGGAAATGAAAAACCAGATACAACATACGCAGACCGTAATGGTAAGTATATGGGACAAACTGGTGTAACTTTACCAAAAGTATAATTATGCAGAAGCTAGAAGTCTTTGGAGCAAATAAGCTCAAAGGAAAAATAAATATATCAGGTTCAAAAAATGCTTCTTTGCCAATTTTGGCAGCAACATTGCTATCAAATAAAAAAGTTTATCTAAACAATTTACCAAAAGTTAAAGATATTGAGACAATGATTAATTTATTAAAATCATTAGGTTCAATAACTAAATTTAACAAAAACAGTTTAATTATTGATAATTATAAACAAAATAAAAATTTTGCTTCATATAATTTGGTTAAGACTATGCGTGCTGGGATATTAGTTCTTGGCCCTTTACTTGCAAAGTTTGGTAATGCTAAAGTTTCACTTCCAGGTGGATGTGCAATTGGCACAAGACCAGTGGATATTCATTTAAAAGCATTATCTAAACTAGGTGTTAAATATAAAATTATTCAAGGCTATGTGCATGCAATGGCGCCTAAGGGATTAATAGGTTCAAAAATTCATTTTTCAAAAATATCTGTAGGTGCTACTGAAAATTTAATAATAGCCTCAACTCTTGCTAAAGGAACAACTATTTTAAGCAATTGTGCAATTGAGCCAGAGATAAAAGATTTAGTTAATTTTTTGATAAAGATGGGATGTAATTTAAAATGGGTAGCAAAACGATCACTTAAAATTGTTGGTGTAAATCAAATAAACGAAACAAGTTATTCTGTAATGTTTGATCGGATTGAAGCTGGAACATATTTAATTGCTGCAGCAGTCACTGAGGGAAATTTAAAAATAAAAAATATTATTCCAAAAATTATTCTAACAGAAATAAATACTTTAAGAAAAATTGGTGCAAAAATTACTACTAAAAAAAATGAAATACACATTATTGGTAATAAAAAAATTAATAATGTAAATATAAAAACAGCTCCCTACCCAGGATTTCCAACAGATTTACAAGCACAAATTATGGTATTGTTGTGTAAAGCAAATAAAAAATCAATAGTTAAAGAAGATATTTTTGAAAACAGATTTATGCATGTTGCAGAATTAAATCGAATGGGAGCTAATATTTCAATTAAAGGCAATAAAGCATTTGTAGAGGGAAATACGAAATTTGCTGCTGCAGAATTGATGGCAACAGATTTAAGAGCTTCAGTTTCACTTATTCTTGCAGCATTAACTACAAAAGGCAAATCAGTAATTAATAGGATTTATCATCTTGATCGAGGATATGAAAATATAGAAAAAAAATTAAAAAAAGTTGGTGCAAAAATAAGAAGAGTAAATTAATGGAGAAGAAGTATTTAGCACAAATTATTGCAACTGATAATGAAGGTTTACAAATGATTTCTGCTTGTAGTGCTGGAGCAAAAGTAAAAGTATCAGATATAAAATATCTTGGTTCAAATAAAGTTTTCTTATTATCAATTGAACGTACTAAAATAGAGAAAGATCAGAAGGACAAAAAGATTAATAGTATTTGCAGATTTGATTTTGTAGATAAAGTAAAATCTAAAAATATCGATCAAAAAAATGATAAATTAATATTAGAATTGATTGCTATAGATTATATGAAAAATAAAGATGACTATGAAATTAACTTAATTTTTAAGGATAACGCTCACATTACTTTGACTTCAGAAACAATTGAAGTAAGACTTCATGATTTGCAAGAGTTATAGAAGATCAAAATGAGATTAAAGAATAATGAAAATATTAAATAGTAATACTAAAAATTTTAATAAAGCGTTAGAGAATTTACTTAATCTAAGAAAGAATAAAGCTCGATCCAATTTAGCATCAGTTACAAATATTATTAAAGATGTTAAGAAGAATGGAGATAAAGCTATATTGAAGTATGAAAAAAAATTTAATCAAAATAATATTGTTATTCCAACTTATAAACAGATTTCTAAATCAATAAAATCTTTAGATAGAAAAGTAAAAAGAGCAATTGATCTAGCATATAATAGAATTTATAAATTTCATTCTCTACAAAAATTTAAAAACATTTCATATATTGATAAACTAAATAATAAACTTGAGTATAGATATTTACCAATCGAGTCAGTTGCAATTTATGTTCCTGGCTCAACAGCCTCATATCCATCAAGCGTATTACATAACGCTATTCCTGCTATTGTAGCTGGAGTTAAAAGAATAATAATGATTAATCCAAGTTATAAAGGAAAACAAAATCCAGCTGTGTTATATGCAGCTCGCAAATGCAAAATAAAAGAAATTTATTCAATTGGTGGCCCATCAGCTATCGCTGCAGTTACTTATGGAACTAAAAAAATAAAAAAAGTTAATAAAATTGTAGGACCTGGCAATTCATATGTGGCAGCTGCTAAAAAAGAAGTTTTTGGAGATGTTGGAATTGAAGGAATGACTGCTGGTCCATCTGAGGTTACAATTGTTTGTGATAAATTTTCAAATCCAGAATGGGTTGCAAGCGATCTTATTGCTCAAGCAGAGCATGATAATCTTGCTCAATGTATATTAATTTCAAAAGATAAAAAAATAATTGAAAAAGTTAAGGTTGAAATTTTTAAACAATTAAATGAAATTCCAAGAGTTTCAGTTGCTAAAAAAAGTTTAATGAATAATGGAATTTTAATTCATATTAATTCTGATAAAAAAATTATAGATGTTGTAAATAAAATTGCGCCTGAACATTTAGAATTAAATATTAAAAATTATAAATCATTTATATCTAAAGTTAAAAACGCTGGATCAATTTGTTTAGGAAAATATGCGGTTATGGCAATGACTGATTATAACATTGGTTCAAACCATGTATTACCGACCAATGGTTCTGCAAAATATTCAAGCGGTATTAGTGTTAATGAATTTTATAAAAGAATTTCATATGTAAACTTATCAAAAAAGGGTATTGAAAGTCTTGGGCCATCAGTTATAACTCTTGCAAATTATGAAGGGTTAGTAGGACATGCTCAGTCTGTTAAAAAAAGAATTAGGAGAAAATAGATTTGTCAAAGCAAGATTTACTTCAATTTAAAGGAAAAGTTAAAACTTTATTGAAAAATGCAATGTTTGAAGTTGAACTAGAAAATGGGCATACAGTCACCGCTCATGCAGCAGGCAAATTAAGAAAAAATAGAATTAGAGTATTACAAGGTGATAATGTGACAGTAGAAATGACACCTTACGATCTCACTAAAGGTAGAATAATTTTTAGGGGATAGTCAAAAAAGGGACCGTGGTATAGCTGGTGCGTACGTTTGACTGAAAATCAAAAAGAACTTGTTCGATTCAAGTCGGTCCCACCATAATTTTTAATCTTGAAATTAATCAAAAAGAAATTAACTTCTACTAATAATAAATAACAAAAGGACTAAGAAAGAAGATGAGTACATTACAAGGAAAAGTAAAGTGGTTTAATGGCAAAAAAGGCTATGGTTTTATAGAAAGAGATGACAAAGAAAAGGATGCTTTTGTCCACGCGAGTGCCGTTAAAGCTGCAGGTATGAGATACCTTAACGAAGGGGATAAGCTAGAGTTTACACTTGAAGATGGTCCTAAAGGCCCATCAGCAGTAAATTTAAAAAAATTAGATTAATTTTAAAATTTTTAAAGGACGTTTTTCTATTAAATAGATAGACGTCCTTTTGTTTTAGGGGTTGAATAATTTAAATTTTTGTCTAAAAGACTGCACATGAATAAAAATGAGAAAAATATTATAACAAATTTAAGTACTCAAAGAGCAATTCTTAGAGGAAACAATAAAGGTGTGCATTCTCATTTCCATGCTGGCTAAAGCTAGCAATTAATCATTTATAATATAATTTTAAATACACATAAAATAAGATAAAAACAAAGAGGATAGGCCCTGGTGGTGAAATGGTTATCACGAAAGTTTGTGGAACTTTAGTTTTTGGTTCGATCCCAAGCCAGGGTACCAAACAATGAAAGTAGAAAATAAATTAATTCCTGGATTACCTTCAGGATTTGAAGATAGATGGAATAAAAAGTTACTTCTTAAGAAAAAGCTTTTAAAAGCTATTGAAAGTAATTTTGTTAAATTTGGGTTTGATCCCTTAGAAACTCCATCCTTTGAGATTAGTGAAAATATAGGATCCTTTCTAGCAGAGGACGATAGTAATCCTATGTCTGATGTATTCTCATTTGAAGATGGTGATAAAAATATTACTCTTCGATATGATTTATCTAGTCCTTTGGCAAGATTTGTTGCTCAGAATAATCAAGAGCTTCCTTCAGTATATAAAAGATATGCTATTCAAAATGTATTTAGAAATGAAAAGGCTGGGAATGCTCGTTATAGAGAATTTACTCAAGCAGATTGTGATATAGTTGGAAATGTTAATCCTGCTCAAGCAAATGCAGAACTTTGTAATTTAATTGCAAGTACATTAATTGAATGTGGTTTTAAGAAAGATCAATTTGTCATTAATGTGAGTAATCGTAAAATTGTTCAAGGTTTAATTGAAGAATTAAAAATATCAAACGATAAACAGATTAAGGTCATGAGAGCTATTGATAAACTTGATAAACCAGGTTTTGGATTAAAAGGTGTTGAGGATTTATTAAAAAAAGAAAGAAAAGATAAAAGTGGTGCAATTACAAAAGGTGCTAATTTAAATGATGATCAAGCATCTCAAATTATTAATTTTTTGAAAATTAAAGATATTAAAGAACTAAAACAAAATTTTAAAAATTCACTTACCCAAGAAGGTATTAAAGAGATTGAGGAATTATATGAAATTTTAGGTTATGGAAATTTTGCTGATCAAGTTAAAACAAATTTTACTATTGTGAGAGGTCTTGCTTACTATGATGGATTTTGTGTCGAAACCAATCTTAACTTTAAAGCAAAAAACAGTAAAGGCAAAGAAGTTGATATTGGCAGTATTTGTTCTGGAGGACAATATAATAAATTGATCTCAAGATTTAAAGGAGTTGATATTCCAGGAACAGGAGTAAGTATCGGAGTTGATCGATTATTGTTTGCCATGTTGCAGTTAGATCAAGTTAAAGTTGAGGAACAAAAACCAGTTATTGTATGTGTGATGGATGAAAAATATTTAAAAAATTATTATGAAATTTTAAAAACTTTGCGAGATAACAATATTAATTCTGAAATTTTTTTAGATAGTAAAAAAAATCTAGGAAAACAATTAACTTACGCTAATAAAAGAGAATGTCCTGTAGCGGTGATTTGTGGGGATAATGAATTTAAAGAAAATACAATTACTTTAAAAAATTTATTAGGGGTTAAGGGTGAAAATAATCAAATTACTACTCCAAAAGAAAATTTAATTAATGAAATCAAAAAACTTATCTGAAAAAATCCTTAAGTCAGTAAAAGCTAAAGGATTTAAGTATATTGAATTACCTTCAGTAATTGAGGCAAATCACATTGTTCAAAGATCAGGAGAGAATTTTAGAAAGTTTATTTTTTCATTTGTTGATCAAAATGGAAGTGAGTTGTGTTTACGCCCTGATTTAACAATTGTCTCATGTCTTAGATATTTAGAAAATAATTTGAAGGGTAAAGAGAAAATATCTTATAGTGGACAGGCTTATAGAAAATCTCAAAATAAAAAAGACTCAATTATCAGAGATCAAATTGGATTTGAAATTATTGGTTCTAAAGATGAAAAAAATGATGATAAAGAAATAATAAACACATCTTTAAAATCATTAAAAGATTTAAAATACTCATCAGGAACTTTAACTATAGGTAATGTTGAAATATTTAATATCTTAATATCTAAATTAGATATTCCAAAAAGATGGAAACTAAGACTCTCTAGACATTTTTGGAGAGAAGAATATTTCACTGATTTATTAAAAAGATTGGAGACAAACTCAGATGTTGACCCAACTATTGTTGAAATAGATAAAAGGCGTTATTTGAAAATGTTAAAAGAAAATAAAGCATCTGTTATAGCAGGAAGAACAATTGAAGAAATTTTAAAGCGATTTGATAAAAAGATAAGAGACCCAAGACGATTAAGTAAGGGAAGAAATGTATCAAAAATTATAAAAGAATTTTTGAAGATTAAATGTCCCATTAATAAAGCTGCAAATGTATTAAATAAATTTTTTAAAAAATACCAAATAAATTTAGTAGTAGATCAAAAATACTTTCCAACATCAGCAAATAGAATTTCAAAACTTAATGTTGTTTTCTCATCTTCTTTTGGAAGACAACTTGAATATTACACAGGAATGGTTTTTAAAATTGATATTAAATCAAACAATAAAATAAAAAATGTCATTAACGGTGGAAGATATGATCAGTTAATTTCTGACCTAGGTTCAAATAAACAAGTATCCGCAGTAGGAGCTGCATTAAATTTAAATTATTAATTATGAAAAATTTAATTAACATAGGAATTCCAAGCAAAGGTAGATTAAGAAAAGATGTTTTAAATATTTTTAAAAAGAAAAAATTAAAACTTATTTCAGAAAGAAGAGAATTAATTGGTTCAGTAAAAAATAAATCAAATATAAAAATTCTATATTTACATGCTAGAGAAATTATCGAAAGATTAGGAGATGGTTCTTTAGATCTTGGGTTTTCAGGATTTGACTTGCTTAAAGAGAGTGAAATTAATACTCAAAAAAAAATTAATGTAGTTAAAAAATATGAATTTGGTAAAGCTAATTTAGTTGTTGCTATCCCTGATCCTTGGATTGATGTTCAGACAATAGCTGATCTTGAAGAAATTGCATTTGAATTTAGAGACAAAAAGAAAAAGAGAGTAAGAGTTGCAACTAAATATCCAAATTTAACCAGGGAATTTTTATTTTCAAAAGGTGTAACTCAATTTAGATTAGTTAGCAGCCTAGGAGCCACTGAAGCTTATCCTTTTACAGGCTCTGCTGAATTAATTACAGATATAACATCTACAGGTGAAACTCTTAAAGCAAATAATTTACGCGTACTTAAAGATGGTCAAATTTTAAAATCTCAAGCATGTATTTTTACTTCAAAAAAAAATCTGAAAAAAAAAGGATTAAAAAATTTAATTAGATTACTTTCCAAATAACTTGCCTTTAAATATATATAATTAGTTGAATAT
>CACFSG010000017.1 GCA_902568875.1 uncultured Pelagibacteraceae bacterium | reverse complement strand
TCAAAGTGTCTTTTTCTGTAATTAGCACACAATATTTTATCTTTTTTATTAAGTTTAATTTTTTTTTTTCTTTTTAAATTATAGATACTTCTTTCACTTGGTAAGTATACAAAATCTACATTTAATTTTTTTAAAATCGATAAATCTTTTTTATTATTTCTTGGGTATAATCGGAAATCTTTTTTGTTATTAAATTGTTTTGGATTAATGAAAATACTTACTAAGGTTTTATTTGTTTTTTTTTTAGATTTTTTAATTAATGAAATATGTCCCCTGTGTAAGCTTCCCATAGTTGGTACAAACCCTAAATTTGAGACATTATTTAATGCCTCATTTAAATCATCATTATTTAATAAAATTTTCATTTGTATAAAGCGATTTAATAAGTAAAACATTTAAATGATTAAACAAGCAATTATTCCATTAGCTGGTCAAGGTACACGATTATTACCACTAACAAGTGTTTTTGCAAAAGAACTACTCCCTATAAATGGTAAACCTGGAATTGAATATATCATTGATGAATGTATTGATGCAGGAATTAAAGAAATTATTTTTATAATTTCCAAAAAAAAAGAAATTATCAGAGATTATTTTTATAATGATAAATTCTACCAAAAAATAATTAAAAAAAAAAAAGATCCTCGTATTTTAAAAGAATACAAGAAAATTCTAAAATATAGAAAGATGATAAGATTTGTTTATCAAAACAAACCTTTAGGAACAGGAGATGCTGTTTTAAAAACAAGTAAATATATTAAAGATAAATTCTTTTTAATGATTTTACCAGATGACCTTATAATAAATAATAATTGCTCTAAATCTATGATAAAAATTTATAATCGTTATAAATCATCTGTTATGGCTAGTATGAATGTAAATAAAAAAACTGTTTCAAGGTGGGGAATTTTTAAATTAAAAAAAAAGATTGATAAAAATAATTTCTTAATAGATTCTGTTGTAGAAAAACCTTCTATTAAAAATACACCATCAAATAAAGCTGTAATTGGAAGATATATTCTTCCAAAAAAAATTTTTTTAAAATTAAAAAAACAAAAACCAGGCAAGGGTGGCGAAATACACATCACTGATTCGATTCAATCTCTGATTAAGGAAAACGAAAAATTTGTTGGTCATAATTTTAGAGGTAAATATTTAGATTGTGGTACAATGGATGGTTATATTAATTCATCAAAGGAGATTTCCAAAACATGAAGTTGTGTATGATAGGAACAGGTTATGTTGGACTTGTAAGCGGTGTTTGTTTTTCAGATTTAGGCAACGATGTAATTTGTGTTGATAAAGATAAAAATAAAATTCTACTACTTCAGAATGGTAAAATTCCAATATATGAACCTGGATTAACTGAACTTATGGTTAAAAATTATAAAAATAAAAAACTAAAGTTTTCAAATGATTTAAAAAAATCAGTTAAAGAGTCAGATATTATTTTTATTTGTGTTGGTACACCTACAAAAAAAAAAAGTATTTCTGCTGATTTGAGACAAGTTTATAATGCTGTCAAAGAAGTAGCTAAATCAATCAATAAATTTAAGATCATAGTAACAAAGTCAACAGTTCCAGTCACTACTGGAGATAAAATTGAAAAAATTTTATCAAAGAAAAATAATAAAAATAAATTTTCTGTTGTATCAAATCCTGAATTTTTAAGAGAAGGTGAAGCTATAAGAGATTTTATTTATCCAGATAGAATTGTAGTTGGTTCAAATGATAAAAAATCGAGTAAGATTTTGAAGAATCTTTACAACCCACTGATTTCTAAGGGAGCACAGTTTCTTTTAACCCAAAGAAGAGCTGCAGAATTAATCAAATATGCTTCAAATTCTTTTTTAGCTACAAAAATTACGTTTATTAATGAATTAGCAAATTTATGTGAAAAAACCAATATTAACATTGAAGATATTTCAATAGGTATAGGCTTAGATAAAAGAATTGGAGGTAGATTTTTAAGAGCTGGTCCAGCATATGGAGGCTCATGTTTTCCTAAAGATACTAAAGCAATAATATCAACTGCAAATAAATTTAAAGCAAATCTATCTTTGGTAAAATCTGTTATTAAATCTAACAATAATAGATCAAAACTTTTACTAAATCGTGTAAGTGATATTTTAAATAAAAAAATAAAAAATAAAAAAATAACTTTTCTTGGCGTTACATTTAAAGCAAATACAGACGATATGAGAGATTCATCTAGTTTAATAATGATTCCTTTCTTATCTAAAAAAGGAGCTATTATAAAATATTATGACCCCACAGGAGAAAAAAAAGAATTAAATAAAATAAAAAATGTTTCTTATGAAAATTCCATTAAAAAAGCTGTAAAAAACTCAGATTTAGTAATTTTACATACAGAATGGAATGATTTTAAATCTATTAATTTTAAAAATTTATCAAAAAAGAAAAAATTTATTATTTATGATATGAGAAATATTTATTCTCCTGAAAAAATAAATAAACAAGGGCTTAAATATTTTAGTATTGGAAGATAAAAATTTAATTTAGTTCAAATATTGCATCTACTTCAACAGATACACCTAAAGGTAAACTATTAGTGCTTACAGCTGCTCTAGCATGCATACCCGCATCTTCAAAAATTAAAGAAATTAAATCGGAAGCACCATTAATAACTTTTGGTTGATCAGTAAAGTCGTCAGTTGAATTAACAAATCCTGTTAATTTAACACAAGATTTAATTTTCGATAAATCTTCATTACAAGCTTTTTTAACGTGTGCTATTATATTAAGTGCACATCTTTTTGCTGCATTATATCCAGCATCTGTATTTAAATCTTTACCAAGTTTTCCTTTAATCAAATTACCATTTTCATCTATTGATATCTGACCTGATATAAATAACATTTTACCAGAAACTTTTGTTGCCACATAAGATCCAACAGGATTTGCTGCTTTTGGCAAAATAATATTATTTTTTTTTAAATTTTCTTCGAAACTCATTTGTTTAAGATCTTATCTTTAATTTTATTTATTTTTTTTTCTTTTTTTTTATTTTATCGTATTCTCTTCTTTTCTCAATTAAAATTAATGCATCTTCCATAGTTAATTCAGTAGGATCTTTTTCTTCTGGTATAGTTGCATTTAAAGATTTGTATTTTATATATGGACCATATTGACCTTTCATAACTTTAACTGATTTTTTATCTTCAGGGTGTTCGCCTAAATCTTTAATTATTGATGAAGACATTCTACCTGGTTTTGCTTCAGCAATTAAAGTAATTGCTCTATTAAGTCCTATAGAAAAAATTTCTTCAATATTTTCTATTCTTGCAGATTTATTATCACATTTTAAATAAGGTCCAAATCTTCCAGTATTTAAAAAAATTTCTTTTTGGTTATCTGGATTTACTCCAAGACTTTTTGGTAAGGAACATAAAAATTTAGCTTTATCTAAATCAATACTTTCTAATTCTAAGCCTTTTGGAATAGAGATATTTTTTAAATTATTATCAGATTTTTTTTTCTTTTTTTTCTTTTTTTTTTTAATTGTTTCAATTTCATTTTGATCAGGTAAAGTTTCATATTGAAGATAAGGGCCAAATCTACCATTTTTTAAATAAATATCTTTACCATTATCATTTTGTCCTATTAATTTTGGTTCAGCAAGTTGTGCTTGTGCTGCTGCTTTAGCTTTTGACAAAGGTCTTGTATATTTACAATCAGGATAATTTGAACAACCTATAAATGCCCCTCCTCTAAAACTATTTTTTAAACTTAAAGTACCTGTGTTACATAATTGGCATTTTCTTACAATATTACCTTCATTATCTTTATCAAATATTAAATCTCCCAAGCTATCATTAAGCAGATCTAAAACTTCTCTAGTTCTTTTTTCTTTTACTTCAGAGATATTGTTGTTAAAATCTTTCCAAAAAAGCTCTAATACTTTTATCCAACTTTCTTTACCTGTAGTTATTTCATCTAATTGATCTTCTAAACCAGCGGTAAAATTGTAATCTACATATTTTGAAAATAATTTTTCCAAAAAAGCTGAAATTAATTTACCTCTATCTGTTGGAAAAAATCTTTTATTTATTATTTCAGCATAACCTCTATTTGCTATAGTAGAAATAATACTTGCGTAAGTTGATGGTCTTCCAATACCCAGTTCTTCTAATTTTTTTACTAAGCTTGCTTCAGAATATCTTGGTGGAGGTTGTGTAAAATGTTGTTCATCTAATAAAGCTTCAATATTTACTGGACCTTTTGACATTTCTGGTAAAATACTTTCATCATCATCTTTAGTTGTTGTGTTATAAATTTTTAAGAATCCATCAAATTTTAAAACTGATCCACTTGCTTTACAAATTGTGTCATTATTTTCAGATTTTATTGTTATTGTATTTCTATCAAATTTAGCTGACTCCATTTGCGATGAAAGAGCTCTACTCCAAATTAAATCATATAGTTTATTTTGATCAGTACTTAAGTATTTTTTAACACTTTGGGGCGTTCTTAAAATATCGGTTGGTCTAATAGCCTCATGAGCTTCTTGTGCATTTTTTGCTTTTTTTCCAGAATAATTTAAAGCATTTACAGGTAAATAATCTTTACCAATTTTTTTATTGATATAATTTCTAAAAGAATCAATAGCATCAGCAGATAAATTTGTACCATCAGTTCTCATATAAGTGATTAAACCAATTGTTTCACCTTCTATATCTATACCTTGATAAAGTTTTTGAGCGATTTGCATTGTCCTTGATGCTCCAAAACCCAATCTACTTGATGCTGTTTGTTGAAGTGTTGATGTAGTGAAAGGACCAGAAGGATTACGATTAATAATTTTACTTGAAATATCTGTAATATTAAATTTTTTATTTTCAATATTTGATATGGCTTTATTAATTTCTTCCTTATTTTTAAAAGAAAATTTCTCAATTTTACTGTTATTAAATTGACTAATACTAGCAATGATACTTTGATTTTTATTATCAGTAAATTTAATAGCTAATGTCCAAAATTCATCAGGTTTAAAAGACTCAATTTCGTGTTCTCTCTCTGTAATTAATTTAAGAGCTACGGATTGAACTCTACCGGCAGATTTTGATCCTGGTAATTTAGTCCAAAGTATTGGTGAAATATTAAAACCAACTAGATAGTCTAAAGCTCTTCTTGCCATGTACGCATCTACAAGCAATGGTTCTATTTGTCTTGGATTTTCGATGCCTTGTATTACTGCTTTTTTTGTAATTTCATTAAAAACTACACGTTCAATTTCTTTATCTTTTAAAAGTTTTTTTTCATTTAAATATTCTTTTACATGCCAAGCTATAGCTTCTCCTTCACGATCAGGGTCAGTAGCTAGTATAATTTTAGAAGAATCTTTTGCAGCATCAGTAATTTCTTTTAAATATTTCTTAGAAAAACTATCAATTTCCCATTCCATTTTAAAATCTTGATTAGGATCTACTGAACCATTTTTAGAAGGAAGATCTCTAATATGTCCATAACTAGCTAAAACTTTATATTTATCACCTAAATATTTATTGATAGTTTTTGCTTTAGCGGGACTTTCTACAATGACCAAATTCATAGACTACAAACTACTTAAAACACTTAGATAGTCAAATTAATAAATTTTTGTCTTAGTTTCTTCTTTATTTTTCAATCTTTTGATATTTTCTCTATGAGTATAAAATATTAGTATGAACATAATCGTAAAAAAAAATACCTGATCAAATTGAGTTAAAATTAATAAATAAATAGGTATTGAAAACGACGCAGTTAATGATGATAAGGAAGAAAATTTAGAAAGAGCAAAAGTAATTAACCATGTTGTTATAAAAATTAATCCAAAATAAATATTAATAGCAAATAAAATTCCAAGATATGTAGCAACACCTTTGCCACCTTTAAATTTTAACCAAATTGGAAATACATGACCTAAAAAAGAACATAGAGAAGCAATATATAAAAATTCAGGAAAATTAAATTTTACATAAATAACTGGAGTAACAGCTTTTAATATATCTAAAATTAATGTTGTATATCCAATAATTTTGTTTCCAGTTCTAAGTACATTTGTTGCTCCAATATTTCCTGAACCAATTTCTCTAATATCCTTTTTTAAAAAAAGTTTAGTTAAAATTAACCCAAATGGAATTGAACCCATTAGGTAAGAAGCTATACCTATTATTAATAAATGCATACTATAGCTTAAATAATTCTCTTCCTTTTACAAATGTATTTATAACTTTACCCTGAAGTTTTTTATTTTCAATGGATGTATTTTTTGATTTTGAAACCAATTTATCTTTTTTTACAATCCAGGGTTTATCAATATCAACAATACACAAATCAGCGTCATTTCCAATTGATAGGTTTCCTTTATCTATTTTTAATATTTTTGCAGGGTTAGATGTTAACGCTTTAATTATTGTTTCTAATTTAAGTGATCCATTATGATACAATTCTAAACTAAGAGATAATAGAGTTTCTATACCTGAGGCTCCTGTTGCAGCTTGAGCAAAAGTTAATCTTTTAGATTCTTCATCTTCTGGTTTATGATCTGAAACAATAACATCAATTAAACCATCTTTTAAACCTTGAACTAATGCTATTCTATCTTCTTCTCTTCTAAGAGGAGGAGATAATTTTAAAAATGTTCTAAAGTCACCAATATCATTTTCATTTAACGATAGATTATTTATTGAAACTCCAGCGGTGAATTTTACTATTTCTTTTCTATGTTTTATTACTTCAAGAGATTTTTGTGAGGATAATTGTGATATATGATATCTACATTTGACTTTTTCCAATAAAGTTAAATCTCTTTCAATTAAAATTCTTTCAGCAATTTCTGGTATACCAGATAATCCTAACTTAGTTGCTATAATTCCAGAATTAATCATGCCATTTTTTGCAAGCTCATAATCTTCAGCATGTTGCATAATTAAACATCCAAGATCTTTGGCAGAGTTCATTATTCTTGACATTAATCTAGGATTTTGAATTGTTTTAACACCATCTGTAAAAGCAACTATTCCTTTGTTTTGTAAAAGTCCAAATTCAGTCATGTTCGTACCTTCAATATTCTTGGTAAGAGAGGCACAAGGAAAAATATTTATTTTTGATTTATCTCTTCCTCTTCTTTTTAAAAAATCAACTATTGAAACATTGTCAATAACTGGATTTGTATTTGGCATTGTAACAACTGAAGTAACTCCGCCTGATAAAGCTGCATTACTTAGAGTTCTAAAATTTTCTTTATATTCATATCCTGGTTCACCAACAAAAACTCTCATATCAACAAGTCCTGGAAAAATATATTTACCTTTTAAATCTATTGGTTTTTCTCTACTAGGAAGATTGTTTGTATTTACTTTTTTTCCAATGGCTTCAATATTTCCATCTTCTCCAATAATCAGACCTCCTATTTCATTTATTGAGTTGTAAGGATCTACTATATTTGCATTTATAAAATATTGTTTTTTCATTTATATACAAAATATTTTTAGGCAAGCCATTCTTACAGCTACACCAAGTTCAACTTGTTCTTTAATTACACTTTTATTAATGTCATCAGCTAATATTGTATCAATTTCAATTCCTCGATTCATAGGACCTGGATGCATTATTAAAGCATCAGGTTTAGCATGTTCCAATTTATCAGGAGTTAATCCATAATATTCATAATATTCTCTATTTGATGAAAGATAAGAACTGGCCATTCTTTCATTTTGTAATCTTAACATCATTACGATATCACAGTTCTTCAAACCTTTTTTCATGTCTGCAAAAGTATTAACACCAAATTTTTCTATTTCTTTTGGCATTAGATTGCTTGGAGCAACAATATTAACTTCTGCTCCCAGCATATTAAGTAAATAAATATTAGATCTTGCTACTCTTGAATGAAGTATGTCACCACAAATTGCAATTTTTAAACCTTCAATTTTTTTTTTGCGATTAATAATTGTTAAAGCATCTAATAAAGCTTGAGTAGGGTGTTCTCTTCTTCCATCTCCAGCATTTAAAACAGCGCAATTTACTTTTTGTGAGAGCAGGTTACATGCACCTGAATCTTGATGTCTTATTACAATGATATCTGGATGCATTGCATTTAGAGTCATCGCTGTATCTATTAATGTCTCACCTTTTTTAATTGCTGAATTACTAATATTCATAGACATGACATCAGCTCCAAGTCTTTTACCAGCTAATTCAAATGAACTTTGAGTTCTTGTTGATGGTTCAAAAAATAGATTAATTTGAGTTTTACCTTTAAGAACATCAACCTTTTTATTTTTGCTTTGATTTACTTTTATAAACGAATGTGCTTCATTAAGTATTAAATTAACATCATTAATTGATAAATCTTGAATACCTAACAGATGTTTTTGTGAAATTTTAATAGCTTTATTAATTTTAATTGCCATTAAAACCAACTCTATAACTATAAAGCTGCATAATAGCAAGTATTAATTATTTAAAAAATCTATTGCTCCTTGTAATATGAATGTAGCAGCATTTTCATCAATTTTTTTTTCTCTTTTAGTAACATTAACATCTAATTGACTTGATAAATTGAATGCACCAACTGTGGACAATCTTTCATCCCATAAAAATATAGGAACATCAATATTTTTTTTTATATTATTGGAAATATCTTTAACAGATTGTGCTGATCTCCCAGATGAACCATCCATATTAAGAGGATTTCCAATAATAATTCCTTTTATATTGTTTTCAGTAATTATTGTTTTTAACTCATTAATAAGCTCATTATTAGAAGTTCTGTTTATTGTTTTAAAAGGTGTAGCAATCAATTGTTTTTCATCACAAATCGATACTCCAATTCGTTTGGAGCCAAGATCTAAACCTATTAATCTACATTTATCCAACTGTTTTTTTTTGAATTCCTCTAAGGTGATCATATTGTATATTTTAAACTTAAGTGATAGTTTTCGAGATATCTAAATAGCATATGAGTATAGATCTTAAAACAATAAAACATATATCTAAATTATCAAGAATTTCAGTAGAAGAACAAAAAGCTGAAAAATTAGCCGGTGATTTAAATTCAATTTTTGATTTTATTGAAAAACTTAATGAATTAAAAACAGAAAATGTAGAACCTTTAACTTCAATAGCGGAAACAACACTTAAACTAAGATCTGATGAGGTTAAAAGTAAAAATATTAGAGAACAAATTATTAAAAATTCTCCTCAAGATAATGAAGATTATTTTGTAGTTCCAAAGGTGATTGAATAATGTCTGATATTACAAAAAAAACACTTTCAGAGTTAGTCAAAGATATAAAAGATAAAAAACTTTCATCACAAGAAGTTACAAAAGCATTTATAGAAAGATCAGAAAAATCAAAAGAATTGAATGCTTATATTACAGAAGATTATTCTTCAGCCTTAGATAAAGCTAAAAAATTTGATCAAAAACCAAATTTAAATTTAAAATTACCAGGAATTCCAATGGCTGTTAAAGATTTATTTTGCACTAAAAATATTAGAACTACTGCTGGTAGTAAAATTTTAAGTAACTTTGTTCCAACTTATGAGTCTACTGTTACACAAAATATTTGGGATGAAGGAGCTATACTCCTTGGAAAATTAAACTGTGATGAATTTGCAATGGGTTCATCAAATGAAACTAGTTTTTTTGGAAATGTGCAAAACCCAATAGATAAAAATTTAGTTCCTGGTGGTTCATCTGGTGGTTCAGCTTCAGCTGTTGCAGCACAATTAACACCAATTACAATTGGAACCGATACTGGTGGATCAATCAGACAGCCAGCATCCTTTACTGGTACAGTAGGTTTAAAACCAACTTATGGAAGTTGTTCTAGATATGGTATAGTTGCTTTTGCATCATCTTTAGATCAGGCTGGCCCAATGGCGAAAAATGTAAAAGACTGCGCTTTACTTCAAGAAGTAATTAGTACTTTTGATTCAAAAGATTCAACTTCAATAGATTTTAAAAGAAACGAATACAGTAAAAATTTAACAAATAATATTAAAGGAAAAAAAATAGGAATACCTAAGGAATATAGAATTGATGATATGCCTAAAGAAATAGAAGAACTTTGGCAAAATGGTATTGAATATATTAAAGATTGTGGCGCTGAAATAATTGATATTTCACTTCCACATACAAGTTATGCTTTACCAACTTATTATATAGTTGCTCCTGCAGAAGCATCATCAAATTTAGCGAGATATGATGGTGTTAAATATGGATTTAGAGCTAAAGGTGAGAATCTTATAGATATGTATGAAAAAACTAGATCTGAAGGTTTTGGAGCGGAAGTTCAGAGAAGAATAATGATTGGAACTTACGTTTTATCATCAGGATATTATGATGCTTATTACCTTAAAGCTCAAAAAGTAAGAAAATTAATTAAAAATGATTTTGATGAAGTGTATAAAAAAGTAGATGCTATTTTAACACCTTCAACACCTAGTTCAGCATTTAAAATTGGGGAAAAGAAAGACGATCCAGTTTCCATGTATCTAAATGATATTTTTACTGTTCCAGTTAATTTGGCTGGCCTACCAGGCATTTCTATTCCAGCTGGCCATGATGCTAAAGGTTACCCATTAGGATTACAAATTATTGGTAAAGCTTTTGATGAACAAAATATATTAAATATTGCATATGCAATGGAAGAAAAAATTGCTTTTAAAAATAAAATTACTGATTGGTGGATTAAATGAATAATAATAATTTAAAATATCTAATTAGTAGGAAAGATAATCAATATGAAGTTGTAATTGGATTAGAAGTTCATGCTCAAGTCACATCTCAATCTAAATTATTTTCAACATCAGCAACAAAATTTGGCGCAGAACCTAACACTCAAGTTAGTTTAGTTGATGCTGCATTTCCTGGCATGTTACCGGTAATTAATGAATTTTGTGTTAAACAAGCAATTAAAACTGGAATTGGTTTAAAAGCAAAAATTAACAAACGTTCTGTATTTGATAGAAAAAATTATTTTTATGCAGATTTACCTCAGGGATATCAAATCTCACAATTTAAAAACCCTATTGTTGGAGAAGGTAAAGTTATTTTGGATATGCCTGATGGACAAAAAGAAGTTGGTATAGAAAGACTACATTTAGAACAAGATGCAGGAAAAAGTATTCATGATTTAGATCCTCAAAACACATTTGTAGATTTAAATAGATCTGGTGTAGCTTTAATGGAAATTGTTAGCAAACCAGATTTAAGATCTCCAGATGAAGTAAATATTTATATTAAAAAATTAAGATCAATAATGAGATATTTGGGAACTTGTGATGGAAATATGCAAGAAGGATCACTTAGAGCAGATGTTAATGTTTCAGTAAGACTCAAAGGTTCAAAAAAATTTGGTACTAGATGTGAAATTAAAAACGTGAATTCAATTAAATTTATGCAAATGGCTATAGAATATGAGGCTAATAGACAAGTAGATTTAATCGAAGAAGGCAAAACAATTGATCAAGAAACAAGACTTTTTGATACAAAAAAAAATGAAACAAGGTCTATGAGATCTAAAGAAGATGCTCACGATTATAGGTATTTTCCAGATCCAGATCTTTTACCTTTAGAAGTTTCTGATGATTTTGTTCAAAAATTAAAATCAGAAATTCCTGAACTACCTGATGAAAAGAAAAAAAGATTTATTGAAAAATTTAACCTAAGCCCATATGAAGCAACTATTTTAGTATCAGATATTGAAACTTCTAAATATTTTGAAGATGTTATTAATAATTCAGATACAAAACTTGCAACTAATTGGATTATCGGTGAATTATTTGCTGTATTAAATGACAAAAATTTAGAAATTACTAAAAGTCCAATAAGCGCTAAAAATTTATCTAAACTAATAAATTTGATTAAAGACGGAACTATTTCTGGAAAAATAGCTAAAACGATATTTGAACTAATGATGGATGGAGATAAAGATCCACAAAAAATTGTTGAAGAAAAAGGGTTAAAACAAGAAAGTGATCCTAAAGCAATTGAAGAAATAATTGTTAAAGTTATAAAAGATAATCCTAACAAAGTTAAAGAATATAAATCAGGAAAAGACAAACTTTTTGGTTTTTTTATGGGTCAGGTTATGAAAATTTCTGGTGGCAAAGCTAATCCACAACTAGTGAATGAAATTTTGAAGAAAAATCTTTAACGTTTATGGGCTTTGACCTTAAAATTACCAATCAATTACAAGAATATATTTTAGATCATGGACTTAAACTTCATCCAGTTCAAAAAGAAATAATTAATTACAATACATCATTAGGAGATATTAAAAAAATGCAAATTGCTATTTCTCAATGTCAATTTCTTCATTTGATTATTAAAATTTCCAATATAAAAAATGTTTTAGAAATAGGAACATTTACAGGTTTAAGTACTTTATCAATGGCATTAGCATTAACTGAGAATGGGAAAATAACTACATTAGATAAAAATAAAGAAACAACTAAAATTGCAATTAATTTTTTTAAAAAAGCAAAACAAGACTATAAGATTAAAACTATATCTAAACCTGCTTTAGAAAGTTTGGGTGAAATTAAAGATCAGACTTTTGACTTAATATTTATTGATGCTGATAAAATGAATTATAAAAAATATTATGAAAGTTCATTAAATTTATTAAATTTTGGTGGTTTAATAATAATAGATAATGTTTTATGGCATGGTGAAGTTGTCGATAAAAATAATACTGATAAATTTACTTTAAATATTAAGCATTTTA
>CACFSG010000016.1 GCA_902568875.1 uncultured Pelagibacteraceae bacterium | reverse complement strand
TTTTTAGCACCATCATCAATAATAAGTTCTCCTTTCGGTGATACGGAGCTAATTATCCATTTTTTTCTGGCATGTAGTTTAGATATTTTAGAAACGAATAAAGTACAATTATTTTTTTTTTCTATGTGATGTATTGGATTTAAATATAATCCATTTGCGATAATCATATTACATCCAGCTAAATTACAAATTTTAGCAGCTTCAATTTTGGTATTCATTCCACCTCTACCAAATTCTGTTACACCTTTAATGTAAATATCTTTAATATCTCTATCAAGGTTATTTACTTTTTTTATTAACTTTGCGTCTTTAAATATTTTTGGGTTTTTGGTGAAAAGACCATCTACATCGGATAATAATATTAAAGTATCAGCATTAGTTATTTGTGCAACACGAGACGCGAGTCTATCATTATCACCATATTTTATCTCTGAAGTCGCAATTGTGTCATTTTCATTAACGATTGGTATGTAATCAAGTTGGAATAAATTTTCAAAAGTCCTTTTAGCGTTTATTGATCTTCTTCTTTCTTCAGTATCATCTAAAGTTAATAAAATTTGTGAAATATTTATTTTTAGTTTTGAAAAAATTTGTGAAAATAAATTCATTAATTCAATTTGTCCCACAGAGGCTATTGCTTGACTTTTATCAAGCTTTAAATTTGTTTTATTATAATTCATTTTTTTGCAACCGAGAGCAATTGCTCCTGAACTAACTATAATAATTTTTTTATTTTTTGATTTAAGTTTTTGGATATCTTTAGCAAAACTAGATAGCCATTTTTTTCTAATTTTTTTTTTTTCATCAACTAATAATGATGATCCGATTTTTATTACAATTATTTTTGAATTTTTAAGAAGCATAAGATATCAGTTTTGCTTTAATTTTAGATATAGATTTTTTTTCTAATGTAGAAATTGTTATAATCTCAGACCTTATATTTTTGGAGAAATTATTTACAATATTTTTCATTTTTTTCTTATCAATCAAATCCGTTTTATTTAAAACAATTAACTCTTTTTTTTTAGAAAGTTGAGAACTATAATTTTTTAATTCACTTTTAACCTGATTATAACTTTTTCTTATATCATCATTAGTTATATCGATCATATGTAAAAGAGATTTACATCTTTCGATATGTTTCAAAAATTGTATACCTAAACCAGTTCCTTTATGTGCTCCTTCTACTAACCCAGGAATATCTGCAATAGTAACTTCTTTATTATCATAATTTGCTACACCAAGATTAGGGTTTAATGTTGTAAATTCATAATTTGCAATTTTAGGATTTGCATTTGTTATAGCTGCTAGTAGACTTGATTTTCCTGCGTTAGGTAATCCAATTATACCAATATCTGCAATTGTTTTTAATTGAAGGCAAATTATAAATTCTTCACCTTTAGTACCTTTAGTGAATTTTCTTGGAGCTCTGTTTGTTGAACTTTTAAACCTAGTATTACCAAGACCACCTTTACCACCTAAAGCAACTACAAACTCTTCCCCAATTTTTAAGAAATCATAAATTAGTGTTTTGTTGTCTTCTTCAAAAACTTGAGTGCCCAAAGGAACTTTGAGTATTAAATTATTTCCACTTTTTCCTGTTTTATTTTGGCCTGCACCATTTTCACCTCTTTGTGCTTTATGATGCTGCTGATATCTATAATCAATCAAAGTATTAAGATTTTGTTCAGCTTTTAAAATAACAGAACCACCTTTTCCGCCATCGCCACCATCTGGTCCACCATATTCTATAAATTTTTCTCTTCTAAAACTTGGTGAGCCATCTCCACCGTTTCCAGCTTTAATATATATTTTTACTTGATCTAAGAATTTCATAATACAACACTAGTTTTAAGTTGTACTATTAATTGGGTTTTACTGAAACAAAAGTTCTATCTGATTTCGTTTTTTTAAAAACAACTTTGCCTTTTATTACTGAAAATATAGAATGATCTTTTCCCATCTCTACATTTTCACCTGGGAATATTCTAGTACCTCTTTGTCTAACAATTATGTTTCCAGGAATTACAGTTTCACCTCCGTACTTTTTTACTCCAAGTCTTCGGCCGGCGCTATCTCTTCCGTTTCTAGATGATCCACCTGCTTTTTTTGTTGCCATAATTTCTTCCTAGTTATTTATTTAGTTCTTTCTTTGCCACTTCTTTTTTTTTGGGTTTTGAAATTTTTTCAGCTTCAGATAAAATTTTACCATCTTTTGAAAAAATTTTATTAATTCTTATTTTAGAATATTCTTGTCTATGACCATTTTTTCTTCTTGAATTTTGTCTTCTTCTTTTTTTAAAAATTAAAACAGTTCTATTTTTGCTGTTTTTAATTAAATTAGCTTCTACTTTTGCTCCTTGAACGATTGGTGTTCCAACTTCTATTACTTTATCGTCACCATATGCTAAAATTTCTTTAAATTCTATTTTAGTCTCAGGCTTTGAGTCTGATAATCTTTCTATTTTTAAGATTTCACCAGACTTAACTTTATACTGTTTTCCACCTGTTTGTATTATTGCGAATGACATAATGCTAGCGTAATTTTTAATTATCGCAATATAGTCTGAGCAACACTTTAGTCAAGTCTATAAGTTAAAAATTATCCTTTAAATCTCTTAATTTTGAAAAGCTTTTTAAATCTTTAGTTTTAAGAAATATATTACACTCTAATTCATCACTTAAAATAGTTGGCATGGTTGGTAAACCATTTTTAAGTTTTTCTTTAATTTTTATAATCTTATCTTTAAGTTTAAAATTTTTAGAATCATTGGCTATACAAAAATTTGAATTCTGTAGTGTGTATTCATGACCGCAGTAAATTTCTGTGTCTTTAGGTAGTTCTTTAATCTTATTTAATGAATTAAACATTTGTTCATATGTTCCTTCAAAAATTTTACCACATCCAAGAGAAAACAAAGTATCACCTGTAAAAATTTTTTTTTCATTAAAAAAATAATAAGCAATATGTCCTGTTGTATGACCAGGGATATGATAAATTTTTGCTTCAAAATTATCTTTTTTCCAAATTTGATTATTTTCAACAAAAATATCAACTCCAGGGATACGATCTTTATCTTCCTTAAATCCAATTATATTAGAATTATATTTTTTCTTTAATTCAAGATTTCCACCAACATGATCATAATGATGGTGAGTGTTAAGAATATATTTTAAATTTATTTTATTATTTTCAATAAAATTAATGATAGGTTCTCCCTCACTAGGATCAACTACGCATGCATTTTTGTTTGTTTCATCAATAATTAAATAACTATAATTATCCTTTAGACATTTAATTATTTCAATTTTCATATTATTTTTCGATTAAAAAAATGCCAAGTTCTGCAAATAAATTTTTTAAAAATAAATTAGAATTATTTATATTAGATACATTTTTATTTATTAATGCTAAAGATTTAAAAATCTTAAAATTCATTATTTTAGAGAATTTAACAAAATCTTTAATTGTACACATATGAAGATTTGGTGTGTTATACCAATTATTAGGTAGAGTTTTGGTAACAGGCATTATTCCTTTAGTTAATAAATTTATTCTTACTTTCCAATGACCAAAATTTGGAATAGTTACAATTGCTTTTTTTCCAACTCTTAAAAGTTCTTTGGTAACAACTTCCGTATTTCTAAAAGCTTGTAAAGTTTGACTAAGTATAACATAATCAAATGAATCATTTGGAAATTGTTTTAAATCAAATTCTGCGTTACCTTCAATTACAGTTAATCCTTTAGATATACAAGTTTGAACTTGATCTTTTGAAATTTCAATACCTCTAATATCAATATTTTTATTTCTTTTTAAAAATTCCATTAAAGTTCCATCATTACATCCAACATCTAACACTCTAGTATTTGCTTCTATTATGTCTGCAATTATCTTATATTCTGATTTCATAATTATTGCTCTGTATATGATTTATCTAAAAAATTTTTAAGTGCTTTTAAAAAATCTGGTACATCTAATAAAAATGAGTCATGTCCTTTATCGGATTTTATTTCTACAAAACCCACATCTGCACCAATTGCATTTAAAGCAATAACTATATCTTTATTTTCTTGAGTTGGGTAAAGCCAATCTGATGTAAAAGATATTATAAAAAATTTAGTTTTTGTATTTTTAAAAGCATTAGATAAATTACCATCAAATTGTTTAGCTAAATCAAAGTAGTCCATCGCTCTGGTGATATAAAGATAACTATTTGCATCAAAACGATCTACAAATACTGAGCCTTGGTATCTTAAATAACTTTCTATTTGAAAGTCAGCATCAAAACCAAATTTAAGAACATCTCTCTCGTGAAGCTTTCTTCCAAATTTTTCCTGAAGACCTTTTTTAGATAAATAAGTAATATGCGCTGCCATTCTAGCTACAGCTAATCCTTTTTCAGGAATAGTATTTTTAGATGTATATTTTCCATCTAACCAATTATGATCTGCTGTAATTGCCTGTCTACCAAGTTCATTGAATGCAATATTTTGTGCTGAGTGACTATATGTACAAGCAATAGGAACTGCAGTTTTAGTTTTATCAGGAAAGTTACTTACAAATTGTAAAACTTGCATTCCACCCATTGAACCTCCGGCAACAGAAAAAAGTTTTTTAATTCCAAAATGATCTAATAAATTTACTTGGGCATTAACCATATCATTGATTGTAATTATTGGGAAATCTGTAGCATAAATTTTTTTTGTTTCAGGATTTTCATGGCTTGGACCAAAAGACCCCATACACCCACCAATAACATTTGCACAAATTACAAAATACTTATTTGTATCAATAGATTTATTTGGACCAACTGCGAAAGACCACCATCCATCTTTATTAGTAATTGGGTTTAAGCCTGTAACAAATTGATCTCCAGTTAAGGCATGAAATACTAAAATTGCATTATCTTTATTATTATTAAGTGAACCATATGTTTCATATGCCAAGGGAAAATTTTTAATAGTTTTACCACAATCTAGCTTTAATGGCTTTTCAATGATAAGTGTTTTTATGTTTTCTTTAATATTCATAATTAAGGCTGAAAAGTGAATTGTGAGATAAAAAACTTTTTTAGCGGTTTTTTTAAAGCGCTCGCAATTCAGGTAAATCAGCGCAGAATTTTGTACAAGAAGTTATTTGGTATGTCAATTTTTAAAAATATTTTTACTAATACTATATAAAAAATTGTTATTTTATTTATAAAGAACTTAAAATTTAAATATGACAACTCTAAAATTTAAAAGATTTAATATAGAAGCTTATAAACCAGGCAAATCTAGTATTAAAAGATTAAAAAGAATAATAAAGCTTTCTGCAAATGAATCGGCTTTGGGTGTAAGTCCAAAAGTTAAAAAAATTATTTCTAGTAAAAATGTAAATTTCTTTAGATATCCAGATGGAAAATCAAAAGAATTAAGAAATCAAATATCAAAAAAGTTTAAATGCGATAAGGATAAAATCATTTGTGGTTCTGGATCAGATGAGGTTATTCAGATGTTGTGTCAACTTTTTTTAAAATCCAAAGATGAAGTAATAGTTCCTAAATTTAGTTTTCTGATGTACAGAATTTATTCTAAAATAGTTGGTGCAAAAGTAGTCTTTGCAAAAGAAAAAAAATTTAAAGTTTCAATTTTAGAAATATTAAAGAAAGTAACAAAAAAAACAAAAATAGTTTTTTTGGCTAATCCAAATAATCCAACTGGAACTTATTTAAATAAATTTGAGCTTATTGAATTAAGAAGAAAATTAAGAAAAAATATATTGTTAGTAGTAGATGATGCTTATGCTGAATATATGAGAAATTCAGACTATAAATCTGGTTTGGATTTATTTAAAAATAAACAAAATGTTTTTATTTTAAGAACATTTTCAAAAATTTATGGTTTAGCATCTTTGAGAATAGGATGGGGTTATGGACAAAAAAAAATAATTGATGCTTTAAATATAATTAAGCCACCATTTAACGTTAATGAAGTTGCACAAAAAGCAGCTTTAGAATCTCTTAAAGATATAAAATTTATATCACGTTCAATTAAACATAATATTATTTATGCAACAAAATTAAAAAAATTTCTGGATAAATATAATATTAATTCAAATGAGGTTTCTGCTAATTTTTTATTATTAGACTTTGCTAAATGTAAATTTAAAGCTAAATATTTTTATAAAAAACTTAAAACAAAAGGAATTATTTTAAGATCAACTGAAGATGGTTATAAAATAAAAAATATGTTGCGATTAACAATTGGTTCAAAAACTGATTGTTTAAAATTTATTCGTGCAGTAGAAAGTATATTTAATAAATGAAAAATGTATTAATTATTGGTTGTGGATTATTGGGCTCTTCTTTATTAAGAAGAATCTCTAAAAAAAGATTAGCCAAAAAAATTTTTGTTTATGAAAAATCAAAAAAAAATATAACAAAAATTAAAAGATTAAAATTACCTGGAGTTTTAGTTAAGAAATTACATGATGCCTTGCCCCAATCAGAATTGATTATTTTTTGTACACCAATGAGTGAATACAAAAAAATAATTCTAAAAATAAATAAATATCTAACACCAAAACATATCATTACAGATGTGGGTTCATCAAAATTAAAGTCTGTAAAAATAATTAAAAAATATTTAAAAAAAAAAATTTTTTGGACTTCAAGTCACCCAATAGCTGGATCGGAAGTCAGTGGTCCTGAACATGGTAAACAAGATCTATTTGAAAATAAATGGTGTGTTTTAATTAAAGACAATAAAACTAATTTGAAACATTTAAAATTTTTAAGTTCTTTTTGGAAAAAAATAGGTTCAAAAGTTGTTGTTATGAAACCAGAAAAACATGATAAAATTTTTTCAATTACAAGCCATTTGCCTCACTTGGTTGCTTACAATTTAGTTAAATCGGCTCAAGATTTTGAAAAAATACAAAAATATGATTTGATTAAATATAGTGCAGGTGGTTTAAGAGATTTTTCAAGGATAGCATCTTCAAATGAAATAATGTGGAGAGACATTTTTTTTGATAATAAAATTAATGTTTCAAAAGCTATAAATTTGTTTATTAAAAATTTGAATGCGTTTAAAAAAGATATTAATTCTAAAAATAATAAGTCAATTTTAAAAAAACTTATTCAAACTAAAAAAGTAAGATCAAAGATAATTAAGTTAAAGCAAGATATTGATAAGCCCGATTTTGGTAGAAATTAATATTTTATCCTAGATATTTTTTTTACTTTAAGTTTGGCTGTTTCTCGAATTCTATTAATGGTTTTTATTATTGGCATAATTAAAACTTTTTTTTCAGGTCCATATGCATGAATTAGTTTTTTTGAATTTAAACACATAGCAACGTGGCCTTTCCAAAATATAATATCTCCTTTTTTGAACTTTCTTTTTATCGAGCTTCCTTTTGAATAATTAATCTGATCTTTCGTATCTCTTGGGTAGAACAAGTTATTATAATTAAAAAATATTTGTAATAAAGCTGAGCAATCAATACCTTTGTATGTTTTTCCTCCCCAAACATATTTAACATTTAAGAATTTTTTAAAGGTTTTAATAAAATCTTTTTCTTTATGATTTATTTTTTTAACATCTGTTTTTTTAATCCATTTATTTTTATCAATTTTTATATAATTTTTATTTTCATCTATGACTGATAATTTAGATCCAAGTGGGAGCCAACTTTTTGAACTAGAATTAGGTTTTTTAAAAATTTTTGCTTTTAGAATACTTACTTTATAGTTTGGTTTAAATTTTTCTACATATTGAACATTTTTAATATATCCAATATAATTATCAAATAATGTTTTAATTTTAATCCAATTTTTATTTTTTGATAAAATTTTAAATTTTTCTCCATACAATATTTGAGAAGTTACTTCAGAAAACTTTGAAGGTTTTTTATGAATATTTGAAAAATTACCTTTAAAATAAAAATTATTTTTCACCAATTTTAATTTTATTTTTAATGAGCCATAAACAAATTAATGAAGGAATGACCATTATAGTTGTTAAAACAAAAAAATGTTCCCCAATCTCCATTCAACCAGTCAACTAATGCTCCAGAAGAAGAAGCCAATGTAGTTCTACCGGCGGTACCGATTGAAGCAAGTAGAGCATATTGTGTTGCTGTATAAGTTCTATCAACTAGCAACGATATAAATGCAACAAATGCAACTGTTGCGAATGCAGCAGTAATATCATCTGCTATAACAGCAATTGCAAATAAAATTTCGGATTTACCTGTCCATGCGAGAATTGCGAATAAAAGATTTGTTACGGCCATTAATCCTCCAGCAAAGAACATTGTTTTTATTGTTCCAGCTCTCATAGCCATTATTCCACCCAACAACGTAAACACTACAGTTGTGATCCAACCAAGTCCTTTAGAATAAATTGCAATTTGGCCTTTTGAAAAGCCTATCTCTTTATAAAAGACAATTGACATTCTTCCCATAAAAGCTTCTCCAATTTTAAACAAAAAGACAAATCCTAAAATTCCTGTAGCTATAGCAAATCCGTTTTTTTTAAAGAAACTAATTATAGGTCCACCAATAGTTCCTGTAATATAAGCTACAAAAGTAGTTATAATATTTTTTGATCCAAGCTTTTCCTCAATTAATCTGTCAGTCTCTTTTTGTTTAGCCTGTCTATCCGTATCTATTGGTTCATGAACAAAAATTAGTCCAATGTTCATTAAAATAATTAAAACGCCTAAAACTAGAAAAGTAGCTTGCCAATAGTCTGAGATACCAAGATTTTCAAAAAATTCAGCTGTAAATAAAGCAACAACTCCTCCTAATTTATAACCTGTCCACCAACCAACCACAGCCATTGCTGCACCGGCAGCCATTGATTTTCCCTCATTTTCATTTATTTGCTCAATTCTTAAAGCATCTACAGTTATATCTTGAGTAGCAGAGGCTATAGCAATAACTAATCCTACCGATATTAATAAAGCTAAATTTTGTGTAGGATTTATAACACTCCAAACTAATAGGCTTAATAAAATAATTATTTGCATTAAAACTATCCATCCTCTTCTATGGCCTAGTTTTTTTGTTAATAATGGTATTTGAATTCTATCTATTATTGGTGCCCATAAATAATTAAATGCGTATACAGCAAAAATTAAACCTGCCCATCCGATTGTTGATCTGCTAAGCCCTTCTTCTTTAAGCCAAAGACTTAAACTACTTGCAATCAAAACCCATGGGAAACCACTTATAGAACCTAAGAGTAAAATTCTTAGCATTCGAATATCTTTGTAAACCGAGAGAGATTCAAGCCATGATGTTTTTTTAATTTCTGACATAATTAATTTCTCCAAAATGAAGGTAGAAATAACACTAATATAGCAAATAGTTCAAGTCTACCTAAAATCATGCCTAAAGTTAGTATCCACTTTGAAATATCTGGTAGTGATGAAAAATTTCCGTTGGGTCCAATAATATTTCCTAATCCTGGGCCAACATTTGAAATTGAGGTTGCTGCTCCAGAAATTGAAGTTATAAAATCTAGACCAGTTAATGAAAGCAATGCAGTGATAACAAAAAAAATTACTAAATACATATAAATAAAAGAAATTATTGAAGCAATAAATTTGTTATCAACGGGACTTTGATTATATTTTAAAACAAAAATTCCTTTTGGATAAATAATTTTTTTTAGTTGATTAGAAATAAATGAATAAAGAATTTGAATTCTGAATATTTTTATACCACATGTTGTTGAGCCAGCACATCCACCAATAAACATTAATCCTAAGAATAAGACTATTGGAAAACTACCCCAATCATCATATTGGGCATTAACATATCCTGTTCCTGTTAAAACAGAGATAACATTAAAAAAAATTGATCTTAAATTTATTTGATCTGAATTACTTAAATTTAGATATATAGATAAGATAACGATGCTAAAAATGATAATCTTTAAGAAAGTTTTGATTTGAATGTCGGAAAAAAATATTTTTTTATTTCCACTTAAAAATTTTATGTAAGCTATAAAGGGTAAACTTCCTAAAATTATAAAGATCATTGCTGAAATTTCTATGGAGATGCTATCAAAAAAACCAATGGATTGGTTGTAGTTTGAAAAACCTCCAGTGGCTATAGTTGTCATTGAGTGTGTCAAGCTATCGAAAATGTTCATTCCAAGAATTTTATATGAAATAGCACATAAAGCAGTAAGTCCGGAATAGATGTAAATTAATCTTAGAGCAATCTCTTTGGATTTAGGAAGAATTTTTTCTGAAGAGTCATTGTTTGAAATTTTGAATAATTGCATACCTCCAACATTCATTATTGGCATTAGTGTAATTGCCATAATTATTATACCTATTCCACCTAACCATTGAAGTATTGCTCTCCATAATAAAATGCCTTTCGGCATACTTTCTAAATTCGATATTATTGTAGAACCTGTAGTAGTGATTCCAGACATACTTTCAAAAAAAGCATTTGTGAAAGAAAATTCATTACCAGAAAAAACAAAAGGCAGAGATCCAAAAATTGCTATGCTTAACCAAGATAAAGCAGTTAACAAAAAGGCTTGTTGTAAATTTAATTTTTTATCATGATCTAGATTTGATAGAAAAAATAATGTACCAAATATAACAGTTACAACTGAAGCTCCAAAAAAAGAGGAATCAATTTCACTATAAATAAATTGTACAATTACTGGAATCAACATGAAAATTCCCAGAATTATTTGTAAAATTCCAAGAGTAAAAAAAACAGTTTTATAATTAGACATTTTGAAAGAACATTATTTTATGGTAAATAAATTTCAACTCTATAAGAATTAGTTAAATCATTAATTTAAGATTTTATTTGAATTATTCATGATTAAAAAAGAAAATTTAGACAAAACTAATGCCTGGCCTTTTGTTGAAGCAAAAAAAATGCTTCGAGAGAGAAAAAGTTTAATTGAAAAAAAAGGAAAAATAACTCTTCAAACAGGTTATGGTCCTAGCGGTCTTCCACATATAGGTACTTTTGGAGAGGTAGCAAGAACATCGATGATGGTAAATGCCCTTAGACAGTTAACTGATTTACCAACAGAAATAATTACATTTTCAGATGATATGGATGGTTTAAGAAAAATACCTGATAATGTACCGCAAAAAGAATTATTAGAAAAAAATTTACATAAACCGCTTACTCAAGTTCCTGATCCATTTAATAAATTTAATAGTTTTGGTGAGCATAATAATGAAATGTTAAAAACTTTTTTAAATAATTTTAATTTTAATTATATTTTTAAGAGTTCATCTTTTCTATATAAGTCGGGTTTTTTTAATTCTTCACTTCAAACTATATTAGAAAATTATGATGGAATAATGAAAATTATATTACCAACATTAGGAAAAGAACGTCAGAAAACTTATAGTCCATTTTTACCAATATGTCCTGACACAGGACATGTTTTAGAAATTCCAGTAAAAAAGATTAATAAAGATAAATCTAAAATTATCTTTGATAATAAAGGAAAAGAATTAGAGATAAGTGTTTTAGATGGAAATTGTAAATTACAATGGAAAGTGGATTGGGCTATGAGATGGTATGCACTAGATGTTGATTTTGAAATGTACGGAAAAGATCTCATTGAAAGTGCAATACTGTCGACAAAAATAATTAAATTACTTGGTAAAATTAATCCCTCTGGATTTGCTTACGAATTATTTTTAGATGAACATGGTGAAAAAATTTCAAAATCAAAAGGTAACGGGATAACAATAGATCAATGGCTTGAATATGCTTCACCTGAAAGTTTGTCTCTTTATATGTATCAAAATCCAAAAAGAGCAAAAAAATTGTATAAAGATATAGTTCCTAAAACTGTCGATGACTATTTAGATTTTATTGAAAAAGCAAAAACTCAAAATGAGTTACAATTACTTATGAACCCTGTATGGCATGTTCACAATAGTGAAGTACCAAAAGAAAATATGATTATGTCTTTTTCAATGTTGTTAAATCTTGTTGAAACAAGCAATGCAGATAAAAAAGAACTTTTGTGGAAATTTGTAAAAAAATATAAAACTAATATTTCTGAAAAAGATCATCCTATTTTTGATAAGCTAGTTGGATATGCTATTAAGTATTTTAACGATGTTATTAAATTAAAAAAAAAATATAAAAAACCAAATAATGATGAAAAATTAGCGTTAGAGGCCTTGGTAAACACTTTGGATAAATGTAATGATAAAATGACTCCAGAGGATATTCAAACTTTGATTTATTCGGCTGGAAAAGAAAATGGTTATTCAGATAATCTTAGAGATTGGTTTAAATTAATTTATGAAGTTGTATTTGGGGATGAAAATGGTCCTCGAATGGGTTTTTTTATAAGTTTTTTTGGTGTTAAAGAAACAAAAGATCTTATAATGAATAAAATTAAATAATGTTTTCAAATTTAAGATCTTTAATTTTCAAGTTAGATCCTGAGACAGCACATAATTTAGCAATTAAATCATTAAAATTTAATTTTGTTTCAAATATTTTAGATCAGGATAAAAATAATCCTCTATTCAAAACTAAATTATTTAACAAAAATTTAGAAAATCCTATTGGTATGGCAGCAGGATTTGACAAAAACGCTGAAGTATATAATTCATTATTTAAGCTAGGCTTTGGCTTTGTCGAAGTTGGTACAATTACACCTTTAAAACAATATGGAAATCCTAAACCTAGAGTTTTTAGATTGATTGAAGATGAAGCTCTAATTAATAGACTTGGTTTTAATAATCTTGGTGCAAAAAATATTTTTGATAGAATTAAATCTAATAGCCAGATAGGTTTACTTGGAATTAATATAGGACCAAATAAAGATACAGAAAATAGACTTAATGATTATGTTGAATGTTTAAAAACTTTTCATTCGGTAGCTGATTATCTTACAATAAATATTTCTTCTCCAAATACTGAAGAACTAAGAAGTTTTCATGAACAAAAAAAATTAAATGAATTATTACAGACAATAAATAAAGAAAAAAAAATTTTGAACTCAAAAACTCCAATAGCAGTCAAAGTATCACCAGATATTGATGATCAAGAAATTAATAAAATCTCTGAAGTTCTTTTAAGCAATGATATTGAGGCAATAATAGTTTCAAATACATCAGACTCAACTAGAGATAATTTAAAAAATATTCAGAGACATCAAAAAGGAGGGCTATCAGGCAAACCCATTGAAAAAAAATCTACAAAATTAATAAGTAAATTTTATAAAATTCTTAATGGAAGAATTAAAATAATTGGAGTAGGTGGAATAGATTCAGGAAAAGGTGTGTACGAAAAATTTTTAGCTGGAGCTAATTATGTTCAGCTTTATACAGGTATGATTTATAGAGGTCCCAATATTGTAAACATGATTAAAAAAGAGCTTAAAGAATTATTATTGAAAGATGGTGTTAAGAATTTTAGTGAAATAATAGGAAAAAAAGAATAACTTAATTTTAATAAACTTGACGCGATCAATATCTCACTTTATATAGTCGATGTTATTATGCCAAAAAAATGTGAGCTTACTGGTAAA
>CACFSG010000015.1 GCA_902568875.1 uncultured Pelagibacteraceae bacterium | reverse complement strand
GTTAAGAAAATGATTAATAAATTAAGTATTAAAGAAATTTCAGATCTTATACATCAAAATAATAAGATTTCAAAAAAAATTATTTATGATTACTGTTTAAAAATAAAAAATGAAAACTAAACTTATAATTATTTTTCTTGTTGGCTTAATTTTAACTGGATGTGTTGGAGTTTCATCAAAGGGAATTTTTGGAACAGGTGTAAGTGTAGCAACTGATCCGAGATCTTTGGGAACTCAAATAGATGATTCTATAATGCAAAAAAATTTATCTTCCAGAATTTTAATTATAAACAAAAATTATTTTTTATCTGTTAAATCAAAAGTTTTAGATGGTAGAATATTTTTAACAGGTAAAGTTGATGATCCTGAAGAAAAACTAAAATTAACAAAAATAGCTTGGGAAACTGTAGGAGTAAGATCTGTTAGAAATGATATTAAAATTAAAGAAAAATTTAATTTTAAGCAATCTGCTAAAGATATTTTAATTACTTCTCAATTAAGAACAGCTTTAATTTTAAATAAAAATATTAAGGCTACAAATTATCAAATAGATACTTATAAAAAAAAAATTTATATATATGGAATAGCACTAACCAAAGATGAAAAAGATTTAGTTTTAAATGAAGCAAAAGATATTTTAGATGTAGATGATGTGATTGCTAGTATTTTATTAGTTGAAAATTTACGTATTCAAAAAAATTAATTTTTTTTATAATCAATTACATCTGATGAATAAGCTGCAATTGAAGCTAAATTTAAAATCTCAGATGTAGAAGTTCTTAAAGGCGCAATTTCTATAGGCAGTCCTAAACCAATTAATAATGGTCCAATCACTTTTGCTCTACTCATAGATTTAATCATTTTATATGATATTGCTGCACTATGTTGACTTGGCATAATTAAAACATTTGAATTTCCAACAATTTCAGAAAATGGATAAAGTTCTTTATAAATTTCTTCTAAAGCTACATCCGGCTGCATTTCTCCATCAAATTTAAAGTTAACTTTTTCTTTTTTTAGAATCTCAACAGCATCGCTTAGTCTTTTTGTTCTATCTGTGGCTGGTTGGCCGAAAGTTGAGTGGGATAAAAAAGCAATTTTAGGATCAAAACCAAAAAGCCTCACAACTCTTGCTGCTGATTTTGCCATTTCTGCTAATTGTTTTGCGTCTGGGTATTCAATTACTGATGTATCACAAATAAAGATCGTTTTACCTCTATTAACTATTAAGTTTAAACCAAACATAATTTCTCCAACCCTTGGTTCTACTACTTGAGTTATTTTTTCAAGAGATGCAGAATATCTTCTTGTATTACCTGTTACCATTGCATCAGCATCACCACAAGCTACCATACAAGAAGACCAAATCACTCTATCATTTCTAATTAGTCTATCACAATCCCATTCCAACATACCTTTTTGTCTTTGAAGTTTTTTAAATAGATGTTTTACGTATTTTTCTCTTTTAGTTGTATCTTTTGAATTAACTATTTCGATATCAAAATTTTCATTATATCCAATTTTTTTTATTTGATTTTTTATTAATTTTTCTTTGCCAACTAAAATTGGTATTCCCAGTTTTGAATTTTTAAATGCTATAGCTGCTTTAAGTGTATTTTCATCTTCACCATCTGCAAATACAACTTTTTTTTGTTTTTTTTTAATATGACTATGTACACCTTGCATAATAGTAACAGTTGGGTCTAATCTTTGTTTAAGTTGATCTTTATATACATCAAAGTCTTCAATTTTTTTTCTTGCTACACCAGTATCCATTGCGGCTTTAGCTACAGCTACAGGAATAACACTTATTAATCTTGGATCGAATGTTGATGGAATTATATAATCTTTACCATAATGTGGTCTTTCACCTCCCATTGCTGCAACAACCTCATCCGGCACATCTTCTCTTGCCAAGGTAGCAATCGCATGTGCAGCTGCAACTTTCATTTCCTCATTGATAGTTTTTGATCTTACATCTAACGCACCTCTAAAAATATAGGGAAATCCGATTAAATTATTTACTTGATTAGGATAATCTGATCTTCCTGTTGCAATGATTGCATCATTTCTAACCTCTTCAACTTCCTCAGGTGTAATTTCAGGATCTGGATTAGCACATGCAAATATAATTGGGTTTTTATTCATTTTTTTTACCATATCTTTAGTTAGAGTACCTTTCGCCGATAAACCTAGAAATACATCGGCACCTTGAATAGCATCATTTAATGTTCGATTTTTAGTTTCGATTGCGTGACTTGATTTCCATTGGTTCAAATTTTCTCTTCCTCTAAAAATGACACCTTTTCTGTCAATCATAGTTATGTTTTTTTGAGGAACTCCATTTTTTTTAAATAAATTTGTACAGGCCATTGCTGAAGCTCCTGCACCGTTAACAACTATTTTTATTTTATCAATTTTCTTTTTGCTAATGTCTAGTGCATTGATTAATGCAGCAGTTGTAATAATAGCTGTACCATGTTGATCATCATGAAAGACAGGAATATCTAATATTTCTCTGAGCTTTTCTTCAATTATAAAACAATCTGGAGCGGCAATGTCTTCAAGATTTATACCACCAAAACTTGGTGCAAAATTCTTAATGCTATTAATAATCTCGTTTGGTTCGGCTGAGTCAATCTCAAGATCAATGGAGTCTATATCTGCAAATCTTTTAAACAAAACAGCTTTTCCTTCCATTACCGGTTTAGACGCTAAAGCACCTAAATTTCCCATACCTAAAATTGCTGATCCATTACTTATAACTGCTACAAGATTTCCCTTACTTGTATAATCAAATGCCGCATCAGGGTTATTACTAATTGCTCTAACAGGAGCTGCCACACCTGGAGAATACGCTAAAGCAAGATCTCTTTTAGTTGTCATATTTTTCGAGGAAGAGATTTCAATCTTCCCAGGCTTTTTATGGCTATGAAAATCTAAAGCTTCCTTATCTGTGTAATGATCAATTTTTGTTTTTTTCATTTATGTTAATTAGGTGTACAAATGGGGTAAAATTAAGACTAATATGATTTATGAATTTAGTTAAGTCAACAGGGACTTTTGGTTTTTATACTATAATTAGTAGATTACTAGGTTATTTAAGAGATGTTTTAATTGCAATTTTTCTCGGAACAAGTTTTTTGGCCGATGTGTTTTTTGTGGCATTTAGAATACCAAATACTTTCAGAAGATTATTTGCAGAGGGGACTTTTAATGCAGCTTTTGTTCCGAGTTACACTTCAGAATTAGTAAAAAATAAATCGAAATCAAAAATATTTGCTAATGAAATTTTTAATTTATTATTTTTAGGTTTATTTTTTTTAGTCTTAGTTATTGAAATTTTTATGCCTACTTTTGTTGGTTTGATAGCACCAGGTTTTGTTAAAAATACTGAAAAAATTGAGCTAGCTATAAATTTAACTAGAATAACTTTTCCATTCTTAATGTTTGTCAGTTTATCTTCTTTTTTTTCTGCAATATTAAACTCTCATAACAAGTTTGCAGCAGCTTCAGCAGCTCCAATTATTTTAAATTTAATTTTGATAGGAATTTTATTTTTTGGAAATTATTTAAATGATGAGTTGATTTATTATCTATCATATGGAGTATCAATAGCTGGGTTACTACAATTAATTTTTTTATATAAATTTGTTAAAAAATTTTATGTTATTAAATTTAATTTTAAATTTAAGATTAATAATAAAGTAAAATTTTTTTTTAAAAAGCTTTTACCTAGTATTTTTGCATCAGGGGTTACCCAAATAAATATATTAGTTGGTACTATTATTGCTTCATTTCAAGCTAGTGCAGTATCTTATTTATATTATGCGGATAGAATTTATCAAATAAATTTAGCAATTGCTGGAATTGCAATAGGTGTGGTTATTTTACCTCAATTATCTAAACACATTTATTTAAAAAAAAAAAATAAAATTTTACAAATTCAAAATAAAGCATTGGAATTGAGTATGTTTTTAAGTTTGCCAGCATCTGTAGCATTATTTATTGGCTCTGAACAAATTATTTCTGCGCTGTTTGGATATGGTTCTTTCACTGAAGAGTCTGTATTAAATTCTGCAAAAGCACTTTATTATTTTGGTTTAGGCTTACCTGCTTTTGCATTGATTAAAGTTTTTTCAACTTTTTTCTTTGCAAATCATGATACAAAAACTCCATTTTATATTTCTTTAATTTCTGTAATTTTAAATATTTTTATAAGTATTTATTATTTTAAAAATATTGGTTTTATAATTATTCCTATAGCTACAACTATCTCATCTTGGGTTAATTCAATATTATTATTTATTTTTTTAAAAAATAAAGATTTATTTCAATTTAGTAAAATCTTTTTTATAAGATTTACAAAGATAATTTTTGCATCAATAATGATGGGTATATTTTTTAGATATTTAATTTTAACTTTTGAAAATCAACTAGTTTATGATTATTATTTAAAATCATTTTATTTAATACTGTCTGTTATTTTAGGCTTTGCATTTTATCTGATAATGTCATTGTTTATCAAAGCTTTTAAATATGAAGATATTAAACTAAAGTATTAAATTATGGAAAAAAAAATTTTTTCAGGCGTTCAACCAACTGGTAATCTTCATTTAGGAAACTATCTAGGAGCAATCAAAAATTTTGTTAAATTAAATAATAATAAAGAAAATAAATGCGTTTTTTGTGTAGTAGATCTTCATGCAATAACTGTAAGTCAAGATCCAAAAAAATTAAAAAATAATATACGTGAAACAGTAGCAACTTTTATTGCTAGTGGAATTGATCCAAAAAAAAGTATTATTTTTAATCAATCACAAGTTAGTGCACATTCAGAAACTGCCTGGATATTAAGTTGTATAGCAAGGATGGGTTGGTTAAATAGAATGACACAGTTTAAAGAAAAAGCTGGAAAGGATAAAGAAAAAGCAAGCATTGGACTTTATTCTTATCCTGTTTTGATGGCTGCAGATATACTATTATATGATTCAACTCATGTTCCTGTAGGTGATGATCAAAAACAACATTTGGAACTTTGTAGAGATATAGCACAAAAATTTAATAATGATTTTAAAGTTGATAATTTTTTCAAAGTACCAGAACCTTTAATTCAAAAAGAATTTTCAAGAATAATGAGTCTTAAAGATGGTTTAAAAAAAATGAGTAAGTCAGAATTATCAGATTTAAGTCGTATAAATTTAACTGACGACAAAGATCAAATTATGAATAAAATAAAAAAAGCAAAAACTGATCCATTACCTTTACCAACAACTATTGATGAGCTTAATAAAAGACCTGAAGCCAAAAATTTGATTGGTATTTATACAAGTTTAACTGACTCTACTTTAGAAAAATCTATTAAGGAATTTTCTGGTAAAAATTTTTCAGAATTTAAAGAAAATTTATCACAAGTTTTGGTTGATAAAATTATTCCTATAACAGCTGAAATTAAAAAATTATTAAATGAAAAAAAATATCTTGATAAAATACTTTTAGATGGCTCTAAAAAAGCAGATGAAATAGCATCTGAAAAGGTGAAAAAAATTCACGAAATAGTTGGTTTTTAGAATATTTTTATTATCAAGTTTCAATTTTTTAATTTATGACTATATATAATTTATATGTTTGTTCAGACAGAAATAACGCCAAATCCAAATTCATTAAAGTTTTTACCTGGAAAGGTTGTTTCTAACCAAGGGTCTTTTGAAGTAACAAAAAAAAATGAAACCAATAATGAATTAATTAGAAATTTATTATCTGTTAATGGAGTTGAAGGTATATTCTTAGGGAAAGATTTTATATCGATTAATAAATATGATGATATCTCATGGGATGAAATCAAGCATATTATTATTTCATTAATAAATGATTTTTATTCAAATGGAAAAGAATGTGTTATTGAAAAAAATTTAAATGAAGATTCTAAAAATTTAAAAGAAATAGAAAAAAAAATTGTTAAAATACTAGATCAAAAAATAAGACCTGCAGTTGCTAAAGATGGTGGTGATATTAAATTTAGAGACTTTAAAAATGGTATTGTAAAAGTTCAATTGCAAGGTAGTTGTTCTGGATGTCCAAGTTCTACAATGACTTTAAAACAAGGAGTGCAAAATCTTTTATGTCATTATATTCCTGAGGTTAAAGGAGTAGAAGCAATTCAAAATGATTAAAAAAAAATTATATAATTCTAAATTTAAGTTTTTAAAATTTTTTCATCTAAAAAATTTTGGTACACTTCCAAAAATTTTTGTAAGCTCTTTAGGTACTATTCTTTTATTTTATTTAATGCCAATGATAATTAATTATTCAAAAAATGAATCTTCAGAATATGTAAATAATTCAAAAACAGTTTTAGCATATACTTTAAAAAATGAAGAAAAAAATTTAGAAGAAAGTTCAGGAATTTTGAATGAAAATGATTTATTGGTAGATATTTTTAGTTTAAATGATTTAGAAACTGACACCGTTAGGCTAAATGCATCTACTATTAAACAGCTATTTGAGGACACAAATTATTCATTAAAGGATGTTAGAGAAAAAAAATTAGTTAAACCAGTAGCTTTAACATTACTTCCTGCAGAAATTAAAATGATTGAAAGCACTAAAAAAAGAAAAGATTTTTTTATTCAAATAGTTTTGCCATTAATTTTACAAGAAAATAATAATATTAAATTAGATAGAAAGAGACTTTTTAGAATAATCAACAAAAGTAATAATACTGATTTAGAGAAAAAATGGCTTAATAAAAAATATAAACAATATGGAGCAACTTCAGATGGATACGATATGGTAGCACCATCTGGTGAAGGAGCTGTTAGATGTATGAAAATGGCAATGGCAACTTCTAAAAATAAAATTGATTACATCAATACTCATGGAACATCTACTCCTGTTGGAGATATTACAGAATTAAACGCAATTAAAGAAACTTTTGGTACTGAAATACCAAAAATTAGCTCAACAAAATCTTTATCCGGTCATCCATTAGGAGCTGCTTCAGTTCATGAAGCTATCTATTGTTTGATAATGATGAAAAATAATTTTATTACAGGATCAGCAAATATAAATGAAATGGATGATGAGGCTAAAAAATTCCCAATAATTACTAAAACAGAAAATGGTACAACTTTAAATACTGTAATGTCTAATAGCTTTGGTTTTGGTGGAACTAATGCTACTTTAATTTTTGAAAAGGTTTAATTATGAGTTTAATGAAAGGCAAAAAAGGATTAATAATGGGCGTTGCCAATGAAAGATCTATTGCCTGGGGTATTTCTCAAAAACTTTCTGAGGCAGGGGCTGAACTGGCCTTTACATATTTAGGTGATGCTTTAAAGAAAAGAGTTATTCCTTTGGCTGAAAAATTAAATTCAAAAGTAACATTCAGTTGTGATGTTGAAAAAAAAGAGGAAGTAATAAAATTATTTGAAGATATTAAATCTCAATGGGGTGAAATTGATTTTGTTGTTCATGCAGTAGCATTCTCCGACAAATCAGAATTATCAGGTGAATATTTAAATACTACTAGAGAAAATTTTTTAAGAAGTATGTTAATCTCATGCTTCTCATTTACTGAAGTTGTTAAAGAAGCCTCTAAAATAATGAAGAAAGGTGGCAGTATGTTAACTTTAACTTATGAGTCTACTAAAGCTATTCCAAATTATAACGTAATGGGTGTTTGTAAATCAGCTCTTGAAGCAAGTGTTAAATACCTTGCAAGAGATTTAGGAGCCAAAGGCATGAGAGTAAATGCCATCAGTGCTGGACCTATTAAAACTTTAGCAGCTTCTGCTATTGGAGATGCAAAATTCTTATATAAATGGAATGAAGACCATTCTTTCCTAAAAAGAAACGTAGATATTCATGATGTTGGAAATTCAGCATTATATTTACTAAGTGACCTTGCAAACGGCGTTACTGGTGAAATTCACTATGTAGATGCTGGTTATAACAAGGTTGGAATGCCAGATCCTAAGAATATTACCTAAAACTTTATTCAATTGCTTGTTTCATAGAAAGTTTAACTTTACCTCTATCGAAACCAATTACTTTAACTTTTACTTCGTCACCTTCTTTTACTACATCAGTAACTTTAGCCACTCGTTTACCTGCAAGCTCTGAAATATGAACTAATCCATCTTGTTTTCCTAAGAAATTAACAAATGCACCAAACTCCATAATCTTCATAACTTTACCTGAATAAATTTTATTTAACTCAGCTTTTGCAGTAATATCTTTAATCATTTGCATAGCGGTATTTCTAGACTCTTCATCTGGAGCAGCAACTGTTACAACTCCTTCATCATTCACATCAACCTTAGCACCTGATTTTTCAACAATCTCTCTAATCATTGCTCCACCTTTTCCAATAACGGCTGCTATATCTTTTTTATCAACCTTAATTTGTTCCATTTTTGGAGTGTGTTTTCCAACATCATCTCTTGAAGTTGATAATGCTTTATTCATTTCACCTAAGATGTGAATTCTTCCATCTTTAGCTTGACTAAGTGCTTGCTCCATTATTTCAAATGTAATACCTGTAATCTTTATATCCATTTGAAGGGAAGTAATTCCATCTTTAGTTCCAGCAACTTTAAAATCCATATCTCCTAAATGATCTTCATCACCTAAAATATCTGAAAGTACACTAAAATCATCACCTTCTTTAATTAATCCCATTGCAATACCTGCAACTGGTTCCTTAATTGGTACTCCTGCATCCATTAATGCTAGTGAAGTTCCACAGACAGTTGCCATTGAAGAAGAACCATTGGATTCTGTAATTTCAGATACTACCCTAAATGTGTACGGAAAAGATTCTTTTGGAGGTAATGAAGAATGAATTGCTCTCCATGCTAATTTACCATGACCTATTTCTCTTCTACCAGTTCCTATTCTTCCCGTTTCTCCAACTGAGAAAGGAGGAAAGTTGTAGTGAAGCATAAATCTTTGCCTCTGCAATCCATCTAAACTCTCAATTCTTTGTTCATCGTCAGATGTACCTAAAGTAGCAGTCACAATTGCTTGAGTTTCTCCTCTAGTAAACAAAGCTGAACCATGAACTCTTGGTAAAACACCAACTTCACATGAGATGGGTCTTACATCAGATAAACCTCTTCCATCAATTCTGTTTTTATTTTTAAGAATATCAGTTCTAACAATAGATTTTTCGAGATTTTTAAGTTCAGCATTTACATCAAGCTCCGTAATATTTTCATCTTCTTCATAAAGCTTTTTGGCTTTATCAGTGATTTCTGAAATTTGATTTGATCTATCTTGCTTATCTCTTGTTGCAAAAGCTTTCTTTAAATCTTTAGTAAAAGTTTCTCCAAGTTTTTTCTTTACTACTGATAAATCTTTCTTTTCAACGGTCCACTCTGGTTTTCTACATTCTTTTGCAAGTTCCTCTATCTTCTCAATTATTGGAACAAAACCTTTATGACCAAATTTAACTGCATTTAACATTTCTTCTTCTGTTAAACCATTTGCTTCAGACTCAACCATAAGCACAGCTTCTTTTGTACCAGCTACAACCAAATCTAACTTAGAATTTTCTAATTCAGCTTTAGATGGGTTTAAAATATAATTACCATCAACAAAGCCTACTCTAGATGCTCCTACAGGGCCCATAAATGGCATACCTGAAATAGCTAAAGCAGCAGATGAAGCTACAATCGATAAAATATCTGGTTCATTTTCTTTGTCATATGAAATTACTGTGGGTAATAACTGAACTTCATTTTTAAATTCATCTGGAAACAATGGTCTGATCGGTCTATCAATTAATCTTGAGATTAGTGTTTCACTTTCTGTTGGTCTTGCTTCTCTTTTAAAATATCCACCTGGAATTTTTCCAGCTGCATAATATTTTTCTTGATAATTTACAGATAATGGAAAGTAATCCACATCTGGATTTACTTTTTTTGCTCCTACCACTGTTGCTAAAACAACCGTCTCACCACATTTTGCTATGATTGCTCCGTCTGCCTGTCTTGCTACTTTGCCTGTTTCTAAACTTATTTTCTTTCCTGCTACTTCAATTTCCTTCTTATATACTTTAAACATTTCATTTCCATTTCATTTCATTTCGTTCATTTCGTTCATTTCGTTCTATCTATATTGATTTCTATTTTCTCAAATTCAATTTCGACAGTACATTTTTGTAAGAATCCATTTTGTTTTTCTTTAGGTATTCTAACAATTTCTTTCTTCTATTTACCGCTCTCAACAATCCAACCGAAGAATGTTTATCTTTTTTAAACTTCTTTATATGATTTGAAAGAGTTTCAATTTTATCTGTTAGCAAAGCAATCTGTATCTCTGAAGATCCAGTGTCTTTATTGTGCATTGCCAATTCTTGTGCTTTTTTGTTCATGTATTATTTTTCCTATTTATTTGTTTGTTTTATTAAGTTTTCTATTTTTTCCGCATACTCAAAAGATTCATCTTTTCTAAAAAGTAATTTTGGTAAAAATTTCATAACCACTTTCTGTGATAAAATTTTTCTAATTAAGAATGAGTATTCTTCTAAAATATTTATTGTTTCTTCTGCATTTTTTCCTCCTAATGGAAGAACATACGCTTTAGCAATTTTTAAATCCTGACTCATTCTTACCTCTGTAACTGTTATTGTGTTGGTTTCTAAATTCGGAACCTTAGCCTCATTTCTTAAAAAAATCATGCTTAAAGACTGTTTAATCATCTCACCAACTCTAAGCTGTCTCTGTGATATAGGTTTTCCTATTCTATCTACCATTAAATTGACCTTTCTATAGGTGTAACACTAAAAGCCTCTATTGTGTCATTTTTTTTAAAATCTAAATAATCTTTCACTGCAATTCCACATTCCTGACCATTGCTTACCTGTTTTACTTGGTTTTTTTCTCTAAATAAACTTCCAACTTTTCCAGTATAAATAATTTTACCGTCTCTGATTATTCTTACTTCTGAGGTACTAGTAATTTCACCCTCAGTTACTCTTGAGCCTGCAACTTTACCAACTCCTGAAACCTTAAATATCTCTAAAATTTGTGCTGTACCCGTTATTTTTTCTTGAACATCAGGAGTTAATAATCCTGACATTCTTTTTTTAACATAATCTAAGACTTCATAGATAATATTATATGAAGAAATTTTAATTTTTTCATTTTCAGCAAGTTTTTTTGCTTCCTTACTTGGTTTAACATTAAAAGCAATTAAAACAGCATTTGAGGTCTTAGCTAAATTAACATCTGTTTCTGTTACCATTCCAATATCTGTTAAAATTATTTTTGGTTTTACTTCATCGTGTTTAATTTGATTTATTGCATTTTTAATTGCTTCTGATGATCCATGAACATCAGATTTAATAATTAAATTTAATTCTTTAGTCAATTTAGTTGAAAAAGCTGAATCTTGAGTTGCAAAAGTTAAAGGATTTTTTCCATCTTTACTTTCTTGAGCCCTGTTTTCACTTAATGTTTTAGCTTCTTTCTCATTGTCAAGAACAATAAAATCATCTCCTGATTTTGCGGGACCATTAATACCTAAAATTTCTACTGGTGTTGATGGTAAAGCTTCACTAATACTTTTTCCTTTATCATTAACTATTGCTCTAACTTTTCCCCATCTCAATCCACTAACAAAAAAATCTCCTTTTTTAAGAGTTCCAGTAGTTACAATTATCATTGCTACTGGTCCTCTTCCAATATCAATTTTAGACTCTAAAACAATACCTGTAGCTTTAGACTCAAAATCAGTTTTGAGATCTAAGATTTCAGCTTGAAGAGTTATTGCTTCTATCAATTTTTCTAAATTTAATTTTGTTTTAGCAGAAATTTCAACCATTAAAGTATCTCCAGATAAATCTTCTGCTATTAGCTCATGTTCTAATAATTGATTTTTAATTTTTTGTGGATCTGCTTCAGATAGATCACACTTATTAATTGCAACAACAATTGGGACGTTTGCGGCTTTTGCATGTTTAATTGATTCAACTGTTTGAGGTTTTACACCATCATCAGCAGCAACAACTAAAACTACAATATCAGTTAATTTTGATCCTCTTGCTCTCATTTCAGTGAATGCTGCATGACCCGGAGTATCAATAAAAGTTAATTTATTTGAATTATTTTCAATTTGATAAGCTCCAATATGTTGTGTGATTCCACCAAACTCACCTGAAACTACATTTGCACTTCTTAAAACATCAAGCACTGATGTTTTGCCATGATCAACATGACCCATTACAGTTATAATGGGTGGTCTATTTTTTAAATTTTCAGTTCTTGAGGCTTTTATTTTTTGAATTATTTCCTCAGCTTTTTCTTCTCTAATTGGATTATGACCAAACTCTTTCACTAAATACTCAGCAGTATCTGCCGCTAAAGTTTGATTTATAGTAACAGTTACTCCCATACCAAACAAAAATTTTATAACATTACTTGATTGTTCAGCCATTCTATTTGCCAATTCTCTTACTGTAATTGCCTCTGGAATATTAATATCTCTTTTAACTGGTTTTAAACTTTCTTGAGTTTCTTCTTTAGTTAAGTTTCTATTTTCCTTTTGTCTAGCTCTTTTGACAGAAGCTAAACTTCTTTCTCTTGCTTCAATTTGATCACTTAAAGCTCTAGAAACTGTTAATTTTAATTCTCTTTTCTTTGTTCCAGATTTTTGGATCTTTTTATTCTTATTTTCTTTTTCATCTTTAAGTCTTTTCGTAGCTCTTTGTTCAGCTAATTTACGTCTTTCAAAATCACTCGTTAAAGGAGGTAATTTCGTATGAAATGTTGACTTTCCTGTACTGCTTTTATTGATAATAACACCTGTTTTGGGTTTTGAGAAACCAGTTCTAAATGATCCACTTTTTCCTGAAAATTTACTCGATTGTTTTTCAATTACTACAGAATGTTTACTTTGAGTTTTTGCTTTCTCAATATTTTTAATAGATTTTTTTGCTATGCCAGATATTGTTAACTTTGTTTTTTTTTCCATAGCTCATCTCTCAATCTTTATAAATTATATTTCTTGCAGCCATAATTAATCCATCTGCTTCTTCTTTAGATAAAGCAAAATCTTCAAGATATCCTTGAATTTTTACTCTCTCACCCTTAATAACATCATATCCACCCGTTAATTCATCAGAAGCTAAATCAGCAAAATCTTGTAATGTTAAAATCTTTTGATCTCCTAATGTAACTAACATTCCTGGTGTTAATCCTTTTAAATTTATCAAAGAATCTTCAAGACCTAATTCTTTAATTCTTTCTGAAATATCTTCTTGGTCTTTTTGATAAAATTCTTTTGCTCTTTCAATAAGAGCTTTAGCAGTATCTTCTTCAATACCTTCTATTTTCACTAAACTCTCTAATGAACTATCTTTAATATCATCAATTGTTGAAAAACCTTCAGCAACAAGTAACTGACCAAGTGTTTCATCCAATTCTAAATTTTTAACAAAATTTTCAGTTTTTTCTTTAAATTCTAACTGTCTTCTTTCTGAATCTTCAGCATCTGTCATTATATTAATTTCATAATTAATTAATTTAGTTGCAAGTCTTACGTTTTGACCTCTTCTTCCAATTGCTTTACTTAAATTTTCTTCAGTAAGAATTACATCAAGTTTTTTTCTTTCTATATCAACATTTACTCTTTGAATTTCTGCTGGTGATAAAGCATTAGAAACTAAAATTGCTGGATCTTCTGACCAATTAACAATATCAATTTTTTTCACCTTGTAGTTCGTTTACAACTGCTTGAACTCTAGAACCCCTCATTCCTACACAAGCTCCAACTGGATCAAGTGAGGTATCAACACCTCTAACACAAATTTTAGCTCTACTCCCAGGATCTCTTGAAGACGATTTAATTTCAATCAATCCATCATAAATTTCTGGAACTTCTTGAACAAAAAGTTTTTCCATAAATTTAGGATGAGCTCTAGATAAAAAAATTTGTTGTCCACGTGGTTCTCTTCTTACATCATGACAATATGCTTTAATTCTATCTCCAGCTTTTATATTCTCTCTTGGTATTATTTCATTTTTTTGAATAATTGCTTCTGTTCTTCCAAGATCAACTATCACATTTCCAAATTCCAATCTTTTTACTATACCACTCAAAATTGTATCTTTCTTATCTATAAAATCATTAAATTGTCTCTCTCTTTCAGCTTCTCTTACATTAAAATTTATTACTTGTTTAGCAGTTTGAGCTGCTATTCTTCCAAAATCAAATGATGGTAATGGTTGTAAAACTTCATCTCCAATTGATTTATCTTTATTCATTTCATTAAGAATAATTGCATCTTCTAATTTAATTTCTGTATTTGAATTTTCTGGATTTTCAGAAACAATTAGTTTTCTGAATATTTTAATATCTCCACTATCCCTATTAATAATTACTTTAATTTCATTATCTTGGCCGAATTTAGATTTTGCAGCTTTTGCAATCCCAGTTTCCATTGAACTTATTATCAATTCTTTGTCTATAGATTTCTCTAAAGCTACCGCTTCTGCAATTCTTAATAGTTCTAATTTATCTGCTCTTTTATTTAACATAATTTTGTTTATTCCAAAAAAAAATGGGCCAAGGCCCATTTTGAAGTTTCAACAATGTACCTGAAATATAGATATTTTTTTTAAATATTCAACTTTATTTACTTATTGAAAACGTCTGATTTATCAGTTTTTTCCCAAGAAAATGAACCATTTGATTCTGGTTCTCTACCAAAGTGTCCATAAGCAGCTGTTTTTTCGTAAATTGGTTTATTTAAACCTAACATTTCTCTAATTCCTCTTGGGCTTAAATCAAAATTTTCATTTATTAATTTTTCAACATGTTTGTTTTTTTCTTCATCATTATCAAAAAGATCAACATAAATTGAAAGAGGTTTAGAAACTCCAATTGCATAAGCAAGTTGAATTAAACATTTATCTGCAATTTTTGATGCTACAACATTTTTTGCTAAATATCTTGATGCATAAGCAGCTGATCTATCAACCTTAGTTGGATCCTTTCCTGAAAAAGCTCCTCCTCCATGAGGTGCGGCTCCTCCATATGTATCTACAATTATCTTTCTTCCTGTTAATCCACTATCGCCATCAGGTCCACCAATTACAAAATTACCTGTCGGATTTACATAAATTTCATTTTCATCTAGTCCATTAATAAGGTTTTTAGGAATAGATCTCTCAATATAGGGCTTTACCAAATCTCTAACTTGAGATTGATTTACATCAGCAGAATGTTGAGTCGAAATTACAACAGACCTAACAGAAGTAGGTTTACCATCCTTGTATTCTATTGTAATTTGACTTTTTGAATCTGGTTCAATATTTTTTAATTTACCTGACTTTCTATCTTCTGCCATAAGTCTTAAAATTTTATGTGAGTAGTGAATTGGCGCTGGCATTAAAAGATCAGTTTCATTGCATGCATAACCAAACATTATTCCTTGATCTCCAGCTCCTTCATCCTTATTTCCTGATGAATCTACTCCCATTGCTATATCGGTAGATTGTGAATGAAGATGACTTTCTATCTTTGTAGCTTCTTTCCAAGTAAAGCCTTGTTGGTCATAACCAATATCTTTAATACAATTCCTAACTTTTTGTATCAATTCATCTTTTTTAATTTCTGGCCCTCTTACTTCTCCAGCCAGAACAACCTTATTTGTTGTTGTTAAAGTTTCGCAAGCAACTCTCGATTGAGGTTCTACACCTAAGTAAGAGTCGACTACCATATCAGATATTCTATCACAAACTTTATCTGGATGTCCTTCTGAAACTGACTCACTTGTAAATAAAAAATTCTTTTTCATTTATTCTCCCTTTTTTTAAAAAAAAAAAACAAACTAATATAAAATATTAAAAAATAAAAGAAGATCTTATTTCCCAAAGAACTAAAAGGAGTCTTTTTTGATTTAACAAAACTTTTTATCTCAATAAATCCCCTCTCAGTTGATTTAATCTGATTTATTATTTCTCCTTTTTGATTAATAAATGCTGAAATCCCATTATTTCCTGATCGAATTAAATTCTTTCCTTCTTCTATAGATCTAAATATTGAATGTGAAAAATGTTGAAATGGTCCTACAGATTCTCCAAACCAACCATCTTCGGATATATTTAATATTAAATCAAAATCTTCATTATTTTTATTGATTTTTCCTGAATAAATTATTTCATAACAAATTAATGGAAGAAAATTTATATTATTTAGATTTATTAAGTTTCTTTTATTATCACTTGAAAAAGAATTGTAGCCTTGGGTAATCTTTTTTATACCAAATTTACTCAAAAAATTTTCAAGAGGTAAAAATTCCCCGAAAGGAACTAGTTTGTTTTTATTATATTTTGCTAATATATTTAAATCTTTATCTAAAACTGCCAATGAATTAAATATTTTATTTTCCTCAATACTATTTATTCCAATAACAATTATGTGTTGATCTGAATAATTTTCAGAAAATAAGTAACTGTAGTTTTTTAAATCATCTAAATAAATATTTGAAAGTGCTCCTTCAGGAAAAATAAATATACTTTTTTCTAAGCTATTTGGGTTACTTAATTTAATAAGCTCTAAAATGATTTTTTCAGGATTTTCATTTTGAAAAAATCTATTAATATTAATTTTTGGAGATATAATTTTAATTACAAAATCCAAATCAATTTCATTTATATTATTTTTATTTTTAAGAATTAAAGACCCATAAGAAACGCAAAAGCTAAAAAAAATGATTTTTCTACTTTTTTATAATTAAATAAAATAATACTAGGTATTAAAAAAATGGTTACGCTTAATAAATTAAATGAATATGTTCCAATAATTGAAATAACTTGTAAAAATTGCAAGTAATCTGTCCATGAAAATGCAATAAGATTCCATGGAAATCCTCCTAAAATAAAACCTCTTATAAATTCTAATGATGAAAAAAAAATTGAAAAAATTAATATTGAAGAAAATTTTTTACTTAAAGAAAAAAAAGAACAAGCAAATGTAACTATACCATAAAAAATTCCCAAAAATAATGGTATTAAAATTAAAGCAATAGGTATGAAAGGTTTAAAATTTTCCTCAAAAGTTAGTGAATTTGTTATCCAGTATAGATTAGAAATAAAATAACCAAATCCAAAAAACCATCCAATTTTAAATGATATCCATTTTCCTTTTTTATAATTTGAAATTAAATAAACCAATAATAAAGGGAAAGTTACAAAATTTATAAAAAAAAAACTGTATGGTGGTAAACTAAAAGAACTAATTAAACCTAGAACAAAAGGTATCATATAAATTGATATTTTATTTTGTAATAATAAAGTCAATTTATTTATGAAAGTAATTTAAAACTAAATTTTCTTTT
>CACFSG010000014.1 GCA_902568875.1 uncultured Pelagibacteraceae bacterium | reverse complement strand
ACAAATTTGATTAAATTGTTTTTAGAAAAAACAAATTATAAAATTATTAGTATTGATAATTATACATCAGGAACAAAATTAAATCATATTAAGAACACTAGAGTAAAATATATTAAGGGAAACACTGTAAATATTTCTAAATTAATAAAAAATCCAAATCAAATTAAAACAATTTTTCATTTCGGTGAGTTTGCAAGAATTTATCAAAGCTTTTTAAAAATGGATCGGTGTATTAATTCTAATTCAATTGGATCAAATGCAGTTTTTAATTTTTGTTTAAAACATAAAATTAAATTGATTTATTCAGCGACTTCTGCTTCTTTGGGTAATAAAGGAAATGATAAAAATTTATCCCCTTACGCTTTTACAAAAGCAAAAAATTTGGAGCTACTTGAAAACTTAAAAAAGTGGTTTAATTTTAAGTATGAAGTAATTTATTTTTATAATGTTTATGGACCACATCAAATATGTAAAGGACAAATGTCTACCGTTATTGGAATTTTTGAAGATCAATACAAAAAGAAAAAACCTTTGCCTGTAGTTATGCCAGGCACACAAACAAGGAGATTTACACATATTAGTGATACTGTAGAAATTTGTTTTATGGCTTGGAAAAAAAATTTATGTAGACATTATAGTATTACAAGTAAAAAATCTTATTCTATATTGGAAGTTGCCAAAATGTTTAATTCAGAAATAAAATTTTTACCAAAAAGATCAGGTGAAAGATTTGCTTCGGCTCTTACTAAAATGAATTTATCAAATAAAATTTATAAATATTATGGGAAAATCAAACTTAAAGATTACATTTTTAATTTGATTTAATTTTTTTATTCAGTGTCCAGGAAATTCAATTAAGCTATCAATATTGTAGCCCTTTTTACTTAAATTATCTGATCCATTTAAATCAAATAAATTTATTACAAATATAAAACCAGCAACTTTTCCTTTTGAAGTCTCAACAAGTTTTGCTGCTGCTTCAGCTGTTCCTCCTGTTGCTATTAAGTCATCAATAATTAAAACTGACTCATTTTCATTTATAGAGTCTTTGTGAACTTCTATGGTTGCTGTTCCATATTCAAGTTCGAAATCAACCGAATGGACATCAGCAGGCAGTTTGTTTTTTTTTCTGAGCATTATAAAAGGTTTATTTACAATATAAGCAACTGCAGAGGCAAACACGAAACCTCTAGACTCAATTGCTGCAATTTTATCAAATTTTATTTTTTTTGATCTTTCAACAATTTGATTTATTGCTTCTGAAAAAGCTTTTTCATCTTTAATAAGTGTTGTAATATCTCTAAATAATATTCCTTTTTTTGGATAATCTGGAATAGATCTAATAAAATCTTTTAAATTCATAAGAGTAATTTATATAAGTATAATTAAATTAAAATTTTTACATGACAATAAATAAATTAGCAATTATTGGAGGAAGCGGTCTTTATGATGTTGAAGAATTTGAAAATAGAGAATTAATCGAGCTAAATACTCCTTGGGGTAAACCTTCAGATCAAATTTTAAAGACTAAATACAAAAATAAAGAAGTTTATTTTTTACCAAGACATGGCAGAGGTCATTTTATTTCTCCATCAAAGATTAATTTCAGAGCAAATATTGATGCATTAAAACAACTAGGTGTTACTGATATTGTTTCAATTTCTGCAGTAGGATCTTTAAAAGAAGACTTGCCTCCTGGAAAATTTGTCATTGTTGAACAATTTATTGATCGAACTTTTGCAAGAAATAAAACATTTTTTGATGATGAAATTGTTGCACATGTTTCTATGGCATATCCTACATCTAATGGTTTGATGAATGCATGTGAAGTTGCAATAAAAAAGGAAAAAATAGAATACCAAAGAGGTGGAACCTATATTGTAATGGAAGGTCCACAATTTTCAACACTTGCAGAGTCTAATCTTTATAGATCTTGGAATGCAGATGTAATTGGAATGACAAATATGCCAGAAGCCAAATTAGCAAGGGAAGCAGAGATAAGATATGCTTCAGTTTCAATGGTCACAGATTATGATTGTTGGCATCCTGATCATGAAAATGTTGATGTACAACAAGTCATAAAAGTTCTTTTAGGAAACGCTGCAAAAGCAAAAAATATGATTAAAAATTTAATAGAAAATTTTGAAAAACATATTGATCCTAAAGATCCTACAAATAATTGTTTAGATGTTGCAATTATTACGCCCCCAGAAAAAAGAACTCAAAAAACAAAAGATAAACTTAAAACTGTAGCAGGAAGAGTTTTAAATAAATGAAAATAGAAGGTAAAGAATACCGCACAATCTGGTTTGAAAATAATACTGTAAAAATTATTGATCAAACTAAGCTTCCTCACAAATTTGTAATTAAAGATCTTAAAACAGTAAAAGACTCAATAAACGCTATTAAAACAATGGAGGTGAGGGGCGCACCTTTAATTGGGGCCACAGCTGCTTACGGAATGGTTCTTGCAATTATTGAAAATAATGATCAGTCTTTTTTAAAAACATCAGCAAGAGAATTAATAAATTCTAGACCAACAGCAATAAATTTGAAGTGGGCTGTAGATAGAATAATGAATAAGCTTTCAGGTTTAAATAGTGATAAAATTTTAGAAATAGCATTAAATGAAGCAAAAGAAATATGTGAAGAAGATATAAAATTTTGTGAAAATATAGGATTAAATGGTCTTAAAATAATTGAAGAAATTTATAATAAAAAAAAAGATACTGTTAATATTTTAACCCATTGTAATGCAGGATGGCTTGCAACGATTAACTGGGGTACTGCAACCTCACCAATTTATCATGCTTATAAAAAAGGAATTCCAGTTCATGTTTGGGCTGATGAAACAAGACCAAGAAATCAAGGTGCAAATCTTACCTCTTATGAGTTAAATGAAGAGGGTATTAAGAACACAATCATTGTAGATAATACAGGTGGAATCTTAATGCAAAGAGGAGAGGTTGATATTTGTATTGTAGGTACTGATAGAACTTTAGCAAATGGAGATGTTTGTAATAAAGTTGGAACTTATTTAAAAGCACTAGCAGCTCATGATAACAATATTCCTTTTTATGTAGCACTACCAAGTTCAACAATTGATTGGAATATCAAAGACTCTAAAGACATTCCTATTGAAGAAAGAAACTCAGAAGAATTATCACATATTGAAGGTTTAGATATAAATGGAGAAGTTAAAAAAATACAAATATATCCAAAAAAAAGCAAAGCTATGAACTTGGCATTTGATGTAACACCTGCAAAATATGTAACAGGTTTAATTACTGAAAAAGGGGTTTGTGAAGCATCAACTGAAGGATTAAAGAAGTTATTTAAATGAAAAATTTAAAAGAAAGAGAAGAAGTAATTGAATATTCAATTAAACTAAATACTACTAATTTATCTCCTTTAAGATCTGGAAATATTTCAGTAAGAGGATCAGAAGATGGAATTGAAGGTTTTTTCATTACTCCATCTGGAAAAAAGTACGAATCATTAAAACCCGAAGATATTGTCTTTTTATCTTTAAATGAGGAAAAAGACTTTTTATCGTGGTTTAATTCTGGAAAAAAACCTTCATCAGAGTGGAGATTTCATCAAGATATTTATAAAAACAAATGGGAAGCAAAAGCTATTGTCCATGCGCATTCTCCTCATGCTTCAGCTGTTTCGACTCATGGTAAATCGATTCCTCCATTTCATTACATGATCGCTCTTGCAGGCGGTGAAGATATTCGATGTTCTAAGTATGCAACTTTTGGTACTCATGAACTTTCTGTAAATATTATTAAAGCATTAAAAGATAGAAAAGCATGCTTAATGTCAAACCACGGTCAGGTTGCATTTGGAGAAAATTTATCCAAAGCTTTTGAACTTGCACAAGAAGTAGAAAATATTTGCCAACAATATATTATTGCTTTAAAGATGGGAGAACCCAAGATTCTTTCTTTTGCAGAAATGATAAAAATTTTGGAAAAAGTTAAAAATTATAAAAGTGGATAATTTTTATGATAAAAGTAGGGGAGCACATCACTTTAGACATTATTGGGACTGATAAAGAATACAATCCCTCTGTTTATGAAAGAGTGATATATGAGATTGCTAAAGTTGCTAAAGTTACAATTTTAAATATTTCTAAATATAAATTTGAACCACAGGGCTTTACAATATTGGCACTATTGGCTGAAAGTCATATCAGTTTTCATACTTTTCCTGAAAAAGGGATTATTAGTTTTGATTTTTTTACTTGTGGAAAAATTAGTCCTTCGGTTGCAATTGATATTCTTAAAAAAGAGTTTAAGCATAAAAGAATAGTTATAAAAGAGTTTAATAGAGATACAAAATCTCTTTATCACGATATTTACAGTTCACCAGGATTAAAAAAATCTTATGTTGTAAATGATGTTTTAGAGGATTTTAAATCTAAAGTTGGTCAACATATTGAAATTTTAGATTTAGAGCAATTTGGTAAATCATTATTTATTGATGGTGAAATTCAAGTAGCCTCAACAGATGAACATCTTTATAGCTCAACTTTTGTTGGTGCAGGACTAAAATTAAATAAATCAAAAGAAAGAACTGCTATAATTGGTGGTGGAGATGGAGGAGTTGCAAGAGAATGTATCTCTAAAAAATTTAATTTTATAGATTGGTATGAGCTTGATCCCGAAGTAGTGGAAGTGTGTAATAAACATTTAGGAGATATTGGAAAAAAAGCTACTGAAAAAAATTCAGTTAAATGTGTTTGGGGCGATGCATTTGAAAGTATTAAATCAGTTAAAGAAGATACTTATGATCATATATTTGTTGATCTAAATGATGATCAATTTTGTATTGATTTAGCAGCAAAAAATATGGATTCATTAGTTAGAATTTTAAAACCCAAAGGAGTAATAACAGCACAAGTGGGCAGTCAAGATAAAAAACCCCAACAAGTTGAAAATTGGTTGAATGTTTTTTACCATCATTTTGGAAATACTAAATTATCTAGGGTTTATGTACCTAGTTTTGACTGTTCTTGGAATTTTTCTTCGTCAATAAATCACTAATTTTCCCTTTTTTATATCTCCAAATTGTGAAATACTATTTTTTTTATTAAAGGAGAGAATGATGAATATATTCAAAAAAACTATTTTTTCAGTTTTATTTTCTTTGTTGGTAATGGGAAATGTTTATGCTGATAAAATAAGAATAGGAACTGAAGGTGCTTATCCTCCATGGAATTCAAAAGATGAGTCTGGTAAATTAATTGGATTTGAAGTGGAATTAGCTTGGACACTTTGTAGATATATTGGGAAACAATGTACAATTGTTGAGCAAGACTGGGATGGAATGATTCCAGCATTAATTATGAGAAAGTTTGATGCAATAATGGCAGGAATGTCAATTACTGCAGAAAGACAAAAAGCAATTAGCTTTTCACAAGGTTATGCAGATGAGGTTGCATCTTTAGCTGTAATGAAGGGTTCTAGTCTTGAAGGCTTAGATACTCCCGCAGGAATTAATTTAACTAAACCTGATGCTGCGGCTAAAAAAGCTTTAAAAACTCTTACAGCTGCTTTAGCGGGAAAAACAGTTTGTGTACAAACAGCTACTATTCACCAAAACTTTTTAGACTCAGGTGATGTTGGAAAAGTGAATGTAAGAACTTACAAAACACAAGATGAAGTTAACTTAGATTTAGCATCTGGAAGATGTGATGCTGCATTGGCTGCTGCGGTAGCATTCAGTGATTATGCAGAAAAATCTGGTAAGCCAGTTGTTTTAACTGGACCAACTTTTTCAGGTGGAGCATTTGGTAATGGTGTTGGAGTTGGTATTAGAAAAGACGATACTGAACTTTTAAAAGCATTTAACAACGCAATCGATAAAGCGAGAAAAAATGGAGACATTAGTAGAATTGCTACTAAGTGGTTCGGTTTCGACGCTTCTATGTAATTCAATTTTAGATTTGGCGACTATCATGTATAGTCGCCAGTCTGTATGGAACTTCTAGCATTTGGAGATACTGGTTGGGGAGATGAGTTATTTCGTGCTACCCTAATGACAATAGCTGTATCAATTACAGCAATGATTATTGGTTTCAGTTTTGCCGCGATTTTTACTCCGTTAAAATTATCTAAATACAAATCTTTAAACTTAGTAGCCAATATTTATACAACTGTAATAAGAGGTGTGCCCGAGCTTCTTGTGATTTATCTTTTCTTTTTTGGAGGAAGCGGAGCAATTATGTTTGTAGCTTCAATGTTTGGTTACAATGAATATATAGAGATTAATGCGTTTGTAACTGGTTCATTTGCAATTGGTATTATTTCTGGTGCTTACTCGACAGAAGTTTTTAGAGGAGCAATTCAGTCAATTGATAGAGGACAATTTGAGGCTGCAAAAGTTTTAGGTTTTAGTAGATTTAAACAATTTTACAAAATCATTCTTCCTCAGATGTTAAGGCTTGCAATACCCAATTTAAGTAATGTTTGGCAAATTACACTTAAAGATACATCTTTAATATCTGTAACAGGATTGGTTGAAATAATGAGACAATCTTATATTGCAGCTGGATCTACAAGAGACCCTTTGTTCTTTTATTCTTTTGCAGCAGTTTTATATCTGTTGCTGACGTTTTTAAGTATGAAATTGATAAACAAATTAGAAGTTAAGTATAGCAGGGGGTATTAATGGATTTTGAATTGATGATTAATAGTTTTCCAAAGTTATTAAATGCTGTTGTTGTAACTTTGAAACTTTTATCTGTGTCCTTAATTGTAGGATTATTTATTGGATTATTATTTGCAATTTTAAGATTAAATAAAAACATTTTTATAAATAAATTTGCATATGGTTATTCATATTTATTTAGAGGAACACCATTGTTAGTTCAAATATTTATTATTTATTATGGTTTAGGAAATTTTATTGGAAACAATGAATATTTAAAATCCTCATTTATTTGGGTAATTTTAAAAGAACCCTATTGGTGTGCAATTATTGCTTTTGCATTAAATACTGGGGCTTATACATCAGAAATTTTAAGATCAGCATTTCAAACCATAAAACCTGGAATAATTGAAGCTGGAGAAAGTTTAGGAATTTCAAATAAAATAATTTTTTACAAAATTCAAATTCCAATTGCCATTAGACAGTCTTTACCAGCTTATGGAAATGAAATTATTTTAATGATGAAAGGCACTTCATTAGCAAGCACTGTTACTTTGATGGACCTTACTGGAGTTGCAAAATATATAATTTCCACAACTTTTAAGCCTATTGAAGTATTTATTGTAGCAGGTGGTATATACTTGTTTATGACTTTTGTTATTCATAATGTGGTTAAATTTTTAGAAAAAAAATATAGTTTTAATTAAAGAGTAACTAAATCTAGTTTTTGTTTACCAAGTCTTTCATTACCATTTTTGGTCACTAAATAAGTTTCACCTAAATTCATTGCCAATTGATTATCGGAGTCCATAAGTATCATGTGCATAAAGAATACATTACCTGGTTCTATTATGTACGGATTACCTGAATAAAGCATAGGCCAATCCATCCAATTTGGGGAAAAGGTACTTCCTAAAGAATAACCACATGCATTCATTCTTGCTTTATTATAACCAAGATCATCAAAAGTTTTTGCGTGAGCATCGAAAACTTCTCCAATTTTATTTCCAGGTTTTAGTTTATTTTCACAATTCTTTAATGCTTCAACACAAGCTTCATGCATTTTATTATGTTTAGGATCAACTTTACCAATAGGAATAGTTCTAAACATTGCAGAGTGATAATGCCTGTAAGTCCCAGCCCATTCTACAGTTAATTGATCTTGATTATTTAAAATTTGTTTCTCAGCTTGATAACGGCAGAGCAAAGCATTTTTACCAGAACCAATAATGAATTCATTTGCAGGATAATCTCCACCCCCTTCAAATATTACTCTATTCATTTCTGCTAATATTTTAGATTCATTTACACCTGCTTTTGCATGTTTCCATACCTCATCTAAAGCTCTATCAGCTAGTTCTGCAGCTTTTTTTACATAAATAATTTCTTCTTTTGATTTAACCACTCTTAATTTTGTTATTAATTCTGATTTATCATCAACAGTACAGTAATTTTCTAAAGACTTATTAAGCTTCAAAGCATTTCGTCCTGTTAATCCATAAGACTCATATTCAACTCCTAATTTTTTTCCTTTAAGATTTAATTCATCTAAAATAACTTTTAGATCATTAGTGGGGTTAGACTCATCTTTATCAACCCAAATTCTAATATCTTCTATGTTAGATGTATTTTGTGCTTGTCGTAAATCGGGAGCTCTAGTTAAAAGAATAGTTGTTCCATTTTTATTTAAAATCAATGTTTGAAAAAAAACATAACCAAATGTGTCATATCCTGTAAGCCAATACATTGACTCTTGTCTAAATAATAATAGAGCATCCAAATTTTGCTCTTGCATTGATTGTAAGACTTTATTTTTTCTTTGTGAAAATTCTTTTTTTGAAAAATGTAGAGCCATTAAATATTTTAATAACTTGTATATTCTTTTATTTCTTTGATGATAGATCCGGTGTGATTGTTTATCTCTAATTTTATTTTTGCTCGATCATCATTTAGAAAATGTACATCTCTTGAAAGTTTTATGAATTTTTCTCCAAAGTCTTTATCTTTTTCACATTGTCTTTTATCGTCTTCAATAACCCAAAGTTTAGCATTTATTTCTTTAAGTGATTGATAGAGTTTAGTTAGTTTATCATCTGACTTTACATTATTTTTTAACTGATTCTTTAAAATTGAATGTTCATTTGAGATAAATTTTAATTTTTTAGGATCTTTAATTTTTTCTTGTTTAATTTCCAAAATTGAAACTTTGTCTAAAAGTTCACCAATTGAGACTTCAATTATAATTTTATTCATAAAATTAAATACTGTGTTATCTTGTTATAAATATGTCTAATATTTTAATAATTAAACACGGTTCATTAGGAGATATAGCTCAAGCTAGTGGGGCAATTCAAGACATATCTGAAAATCATAAAGACGATCAAATTTTTCTATTAACCACCAAACCTTACTTTGATTTATTTAAGAAAAATCCTTTTATTCATGAAGTAATTTTAGACAAAAGACTACCAAGATATAATTTGATTTATTTGTATTTTTTGATGAGAGAATTAAAAAAATATAAATTTTCAAAAATTTTTGATCTTCAAAATTCCTCAAGAACAAATTTTTATAAAAATATTCTTTTTCCTAAAGCAGGAAATGAAATTTGGTCAAGCTCACTTACAACTTTACCATCAGATAAAAATAAAGATGAATTTGATAAAAATTCTGTTCTAGAAAGGTTTGATTATCAACTAAGACAATCTGGTTTAAATACATCGAATACTTTAAAGCCTGATTTTAGTTGGGCAATAACAGATATTAGTGAAATTAGAAATTTTTACAAAATAAATAAATATATTTTACTTTTTCCTTTTTGCTCACCACATTTGACAACAAAAAAATGGCCTCATTACAATAAACTTATTGAAATAATTTCAGAAAGATATGGTGAAGAATATAAAATTGTTACCGCACCTGGTCCTTCTGAGATCAATGAAGCAAAAAATATTAATGCATTAGCTTTATTAGACAATGGAAGAGCATTAGATATTTTTCAATTAACATCTTTAATTAAAGATAGTTCATTTGTTGTTGCTAATGATACTGGTCCCGCACATATAGCAGCTCATGTTGGAGTTAAAGGCTTAACTTTATTTGGCAAACATACAACAGCTTATAAAGTTAGTATTGAAAGAGAAAATTTTAAAGCAATTGAAGTAACAGATCTTAATAATTTGAGCGCTGAAAAAGTTTTTGAAAGATTATCTAATTCTTTATCTTAATTTAAAATTTTTTTATATTTTTCTATTGTACTAGACCAATCAAATTTAGAAGATAATTCTTTAGCATTTCTTCCAAGCTCTAAATATCTTTTATTTTCGATCATTGAATTCAGTGATGAATAAATTTCATCTAAACTATTACCATCACAAATTAAACCAGTTTTATCATGTTGTATGGCATCAGATTCACCTCCATCTTTACCGCCAAGAGATGTAATACCATATTGTGCAGCTTCAACATAAGCTATTCCAAATCCTTCGACAGAAGTTTTATGAATGATTGAAGGCATAACAAAAATATCTGATTTAGCTATTAAAGAGTTTTTTAACTCATCAGTAATATCATTAAAAAACATAACTTGTGCACTTAGATCGAGTTCTTTAACTAATTCTTTAATATTTTCTAGCTCATCACCATCACCAATGCATATATAAACAATATCAGGATAAATTTGTTTTAAATTTCTTAAAGTCATTATTACTTTTTCATGATTTTTTCTTTTATCAAATCTCGATACAGTGATTAAACGAGGAGTTTTAACTTTTAATAAGCTCTCAACTTTTTCAAGTGATTTTTTATTTAACTCTTTTGCAGGATTTACACCAGGATTAATCACAAGCACTTTATTTGGTTCAACTCCATTATTGATTGCTAAATTTTTTGTATATTCTGAATTAGCAATTACTTTTTCCACATTATTTAAAACTTTATTAGCTCTTTTATTTAGTGAGCTTCCTTTAGGATGATTAATTTCTTTACCATGTATTAGGCAATATTTCTTTTTATCAGTATTAATTAATTCTAAACTTTTCCAGTGATCAGCTATAATTCCTTGAACTTTATTATCTTTTAAATATTCATTGATTAATTGAGCTTTTCTAATTTTTCTTAAAAATTTAATTCCACCAACTCTTTCAATTGAAAAGTTTTCTTTATTATCAAATTCTTTGTGATTTTCTTGATAGTCTGCAAAAACTTTAATCATAAAGTTTTTGGACATTTCTTTACTAAGTCCCCACATTAAACTTTGCATACCACCTAATTCAGGTGGATAGGCTCTGGTAACAATTAAATACATTAATTATTTTTCCATTTTATACTGCAGCCAGCACTTGGAGTTTGATTTTCAGGACCTTTTCCAGTTTCAGCTATTTGTTTCATGGCAGTAAACAGATCACTTTCTCCTTCCCTTACTGGAACTAAATTTTTAAGTTCTCTTAATCTACCTCTATATTGAAGCTCTAAATTTTTGTTATAGCCAAAGAAATCTGGTGTACATACAGCATCATAAGTTCTAGCTATTTCTTGTGTTTCGTCTACTAAATAAGGAAAATTAAATTGATTTTTTTTTGCAAATTCAATCATATTTTCAAATGAGTCTTCAGGATAATTTTCTGAATCATTTGCACATATCGCTACTGAATTTATTCCCAAATCTTTTAATTTTTTACAGTCTTCAACAATATCTTTTGTTATAGCTTTAACATAAGGACAATGATTACAGATGAACATTATTAATGTTCCATTTTTGCCTTTAATATCATTTAAAGAAACCATTTTGTTTTCAGTAGATTTAAGGTCAAAGTCATGAGCCTTTTGTCCAAAATTACATATTGGAGTTTGTATTGCCATAATGTAATAATATATAAATTATGTTTTATGATTTAAAAGATAAAAAACCAAAAAACTCTGGCGAAAATTGGGTAGCGCCAAATGCAACTATAATTGGTGATGTTACTTTAGAGAAGAATTCAAGCATATGGTTTAATGCAACTTTAAGAGGAGATATTGAAAATATTCATATTGGCGAAGGATCGAATGTTCAAGATGGAAGTGTTTTACATACTGATCCAGGTTATCCTTTAAAGGTTGGAAAAAATGTAACAGTAGGACATATGGTTATGCTCCATGGGTGTACGATAGGGGACAATAGTTTAATTGGAATCGGTGCCGTGATTCTTAATAACGCTAAGATAGGAAAAAATTGTATTATTGGTGCAAAAGCTTTAATTACAGAGAATAAAGAGATACCAGATAACTCATTAGTAATTGGTTCACCTGGAAAAGTAGTTAGAGAAGTAACTGCAGAAGAAAAAAAAGCTGTTTGGGAAAACACTAAGCATTATCAAGATAATTGGAAGAGATATTCAAAATCAATTTTTTAAGGAACTAACCAAATATCTTTTTTGTTTTCCAAATCAAATTTTGCTCTTCGATGACCTTTAGCCGCAAGATAAAGCCACTCAATACTTTTTATTTTACATTGGATAACAGTAAAGTTTTTATAACCTTTTTCACTTTGCTCCATAGTAAATTCAAAGTTATCTAATTCAGGTTTTAATCCAGATGTGGGAATATCAGACTCTGTTCCAGGACCATTATCAACTAAATAACATTTTCTGCTGATATGTTGAGTTTTAGACCAAGATTTTTTTGTAATAGCATTATTATGGTTAATTGAACATTCAACTTTTAATCTTACTTGGATTTTTTCTTCTTTATCGTAAAAAAGCATTGAAGCTTTAGGATTCTTTTTTAACTTTTCAATTTTGTCAGATCTAATATCACTATGAAATTGAACTAAATTATTTTGTTGGTCAGATTTTCTAAGTACTACAATTCTTCCATCAAAATCAGATTGATCTCCGCAAATGAAAATTGGTATTCTAAATTGAGAATCTCTATTGGTTACTGCATCATCAAGCATTAACCAAATCTTTTTCTTTATTTCGTTAAAATCTTCGTAGTATGCTGGTTGCATACATTACTTTCTAAATCTCTTTATTAGACTTGATGTATCCCAACGATTTCCACCCATACCTTGTACTTCTCCATAAAATTTATCTACAAGTTCTGTAATGGGTAGTAATGAGCCATTATTTTTTGCTTCATCCATTGCAATTTTTAAATCTTTTCTCATCCAATCAACAGCAAAACCAAAATCAAATTTATCATCAATCATAGTTTTATATCTGTTTTCCATTTGCCAAGATTGAGCTGCACCTTTTGAAATAACTTCAATAACATCTTCCATATTTAATCCAGCTTTCATTCCAAAATTAATTCCTTCAGATAAACTTTGAACTAATCCTGCTATACAAATTTGATTAACCATTTTAGCTAATTGGCCACTTCCCGCTTTACCTAACAATTTCATTTTTTTGCTGTAGCAATCAATTTTATCTTTTGCTTTATCAAAATCAGCTTGGTCACCACCAATCATAACTGTTAACGCACCATTTTCCGCTCCAGCTTGTCCACCAGATACAGGAGCATCTAATGCGCCAAATCCATTTTTCTTTGCGTACTCATAAATTTCTCTGGCAATTGTTGCTGACGCTGTAGTATTATCAATATAGATTGAACCTTTTTTTATAGTTTTAAAAGCACCTTTGTCCCCAAATGTTACTTCTCTTAAATCGCTATCATTTCCTACACAGGTAAAAATATATTCAGCATCTTTTACAGCTTCCGCTGGAGTTTCTACCATTTTACCTTTGTATTCTTTAATCCATTTTTCTGCTTTCGATTTTGTTCTGTTAAAAACAGTTACATTGTGACCACCTTTTGATATATAACCAGCCATTGGGTAGCCCATAACACCAAGACCTATGAAAGCAACATTACAACTCATAATTTTTTATGTTTAATAGTTTTAGTTTAAAAGTAATTGTATTTGGTTTTATTTTTACATTTTTTTCTAGTTTTGGACAGAGTTTTTTTCTAGGTTTATTTAATTCAAGCATTAGAGAAACACTTTCAATTACACATGGACAATTTGGCACAATATATGCTTCAGCAACATTATTAAGCAGTTTCCTTTTAATTTGGGTTGGTAAAAAAATTGATGATATTAATATTTTTAGATTTGCTTTTTATGTAGCCTTACTTTTATCTTTTTCTTGTTTTCTCTTTTCAAAAATATCATCAATCATTTTTTTATTTATTTCTGTTTTTTTAATGAGATTTTCGGGTCAGGGCTTGATGTCTCACACAGCGACAACAACTATTACAAGGTACTTTACAAAATCAAGAGGAAAAGCTCTTAGCGCTGGTTGGTTTGGTCTTTCATCAGCAGAATTTATTTTACCTGTTTTAATAGTTTATTTGCTTACGATTACTGTCTGGCAAAATATTTGGATATCAATATCCATTTTAACTTTAATTTTTTTACCCTTAGCATCATTCTTTTTGATAAAAAATTTAAATTTTGATTCAAGAGAAGAGCTAGATTCAAATGATCTTGAAAAAAAAGAAATTAAACAGTGGAAAAGAATTGAAGTTATTAGAGACTACAGATTCTATATTATTTGCTTGAACATGTTGGCAATGCCATGGATTGCTACAGGAGTTTTTGTTTATCAATCTTTTATTACAGAGTCTAAAGAATGGGGTTCATTTGTTATTGCTCAGTCGTTCATGGCTTATTCAGTATTATCTGTTATTACTTTATTAGGATCAGGTTTTTTAATTGATAGATACACAAGTAGAAAAATTTTAATTTATATGAATATTCCTCTTTTACTATCAGCTTTAGTTCTTTTTTATTTTAACAGCCCAATTTCATCTTTTATATTTCTTGGTTTAATTGGCGTTTCAAATGGATTAGCAAATGTTTTAGGTTCATCAATATGGGCAGAGATTTATGGAGTAAAATATATTGGTTCAATTAAAGCTTTAACAACTGCTTTAATGGTTTTTTCAACAGCTTTTGGAACTGCTTTATTTGGTTTTTTAATAGATAATGGATTTTCGATTGAGCAAATAGCATTAGTTTCGGGTGCCTATATTACTTTTTCAATAATTCTATTATTTTTTGTTAAAAATAAGCTAAATCCTAAATATATGTAAAAAATCTCCTTGATTTTTTAAAGTTCACTGTATAGATACTGCGCATGGCAAGAGTTACCGTAGAAGATTGCATTGACAAAGTAGATAGCCCATACGAATTAGTTTTAGTCGCAAAAGAAAGAGCAACTCAACTTAACACAGGTATTGAACCGACTTTAGATAGAGATAATGATAAAAATACCGTTATTGCATTAAGAGAAATTGCTGAGGAAAATATTAAAGTTAAAGATTTAACAGAAAGTGCAGTTTACAAATTAAGAAAACATATTGAACAAGTGGACGATGGAACTGAAGCAGATGAAGACATAGGTGATGACTTTGAAAGTTTATATAAAGGTGAAATTTCAAAAAGTGGAACTCCTATTCTACCATCTAAAAGAGCCAGAAAAACTCCTGAAAAGATTCAAGTATCTAAAGAGGATCTTGAAGAGTTAAAAGAAGGCGATAAATCTACATTGGATATAAATCCAGATGAAAGAGGAGCAGGAAGTTTAAAAATTGATCCTGAAAGTATGGATTCAGACGAAATGGTGGAAGATTCTGAGGCAATAAAAGAAGAAAAAGAAGAAAATTCAGAACCAAAACCTGGCGAAGACTTTTAAAAAATAAAAAAAAAGTTAATAATCTTACATTATGAATAGAAAAGTTTCAGTTGCTCCTATGATGGACTGTACAGATCGTCATGAAAGATTTTTTTTAAGATTAATTAGCAAAAATGTTCTTTTGTACACTGAAATGATTGTAGATGAAGCAATTAATAGAGGTGATAAAAAAAAATTACTTGAATTCAATATTAATGAAAAACCAGTAGCACTTCAATTAGGTGGGTCTTCTCCAAAACTTTTATCTAAAGCATCAAAAATAGGTGAGGATTTTGGTTATGATGAAATTAATTTAAACTTAGGTTGTCCAAGTAAAAAAGTAGAAAAAAATAAGTTTGGTGCTTGTTTAATTAAAGAGCCCAATCTTGTTGCAGATTGTTTAAGCAAGATGCAATCAGTAACAAAATTACCAGTTACAATCAAAACAAGAATTGGTTATGATGATGTTGAAGATTATGAAAATTTTTATAATTTCATCTCAATACTAAAATCATCAGGTATTAAAACTTTTATTATTCATGCAAGAAAAGCAATGTTAGGTAAATTTACACCTAAACAAAATTTAAATATTCCACCATTAAAATATAATTATGTTTATAAATTAAAAGAGGATTTTCCAAATGAAGAAATTATTATTAATGGAGGTATTACATCAGTTGAAGAAGTAAATTCTCATCTTAAAAAAACTGATGGAGTAATGATCGGAAGAGCCGCATATCACACTCCATATTTGTTGGCTGATATTGAAAAAGAAATATTTAAAAATGAAAATGTACCAAGTAGACAAGAAGTTATTGAAAATTTAATTCCTTATATAAAAAATGAACTAAAAAAAGGAACTAGACTTAACCAAATAATGAGACATACTTTAGGTTTATTTCATGGTCAAACAGGTGCAAGTTATTGGAAAAGATATTTAAGTGAAAATATGTGTGTTCGTGATGCAGATATTCAAAAAGTAAATCATATAATGGATCAAATTAAAAATAATATAACAACTTCTTCTTTAGGTACATAAGTTGTTGGAAATCTTAGATCAAAATCAAATAATTTTAATTGTCACTATAATGGCAGCATCTGCAGTTATTGTAGGTTTTATGGCTGGTTTATTTGGAATTGGAGGAGGTTTGTTAATGGTTCCTATTCTTTTTTATATATACAGTTATGTAGGAATTGAACAAAAATTTATTATGCATTTAGCTATAGGAACTTCTTTTTCAATTATAATCCCGACATCAATTATATCAACATTAACACACATGAAATTTAAAGCTGTGGACTTTAGTATTGTAAGGACATTTGGAATTTTTGTTATCATTGGAGTTATTATTGGAACTATATTTGCCGTTAGTTTAAAAACTGCTAGTTTAGTTTTGTTTTTTTCAATTATGACAATTATTTTTGCAATATATTTTTTATTACAAAAAGAAAAACAAAATCCAATACCAAAAAAAATAAATTTAATTTACAGAGTTGTATTTGGTTTTTTGTCAGGTTTTTTTTCTGCACCTATGGGAATTGGAGGAGGAGTGTTTAATGTGCCAATATTTAAATTATTTGGTTATTCAATAAAAGTTGCTATTGGTAGTTCAGCTGCTATTGGTTTTTTAAATTCATTAACTGGAGCAACAGGTTTTGCAATTTCAGGAAATTATTTTAATGCTAATATTCCTTTAAGTTTAGGCTTTGTAAATATTCCAACATTTTTAATTTTTGTCCCAATTACTGTTTTCATGGCTAAGATTGGTGCTAAAACAGTACACAAAGTTGATAAAAATCTTCTTGGTAAATTATTTGGTATATATCTTTTTATTGTAGGTAGTTGGTTATTCCTTGAATATTTAAAATTTTAATGCGAGCTTATTGTAAAAAGTAAAATTTTTTATGAACATTTCAAACAATTTTAAATCGGGAAGACATTTTTTACAAATACCTGGTCCAACAAATATTCCAGATAGAGTATTACGTGCTATGGATTATCCTATTATAGATCATCGAGGACCAGAATTTTCAGACATGGCTAAAAATATATTGGAAAATATAAAGATGCTTTTTAAAACAAAAGAGCCAGTTATAATTTATCCTGCTTCAGGAACAGGAGCATGGGAATCAGCAATAGTAAATACGCTAAATGAAGGTGATAAAGTTTTAATGTTTGAAACAGGTCACTTTTCATCATTGTGGTTAGAAATAGCAAAAAAATTTAAATTAGAAGTAGATTTTGTTGATGGTGACTGGAGAACTGGTGTTGATCCAAAAATTGTTGAACAAAAATTATTTGAGGACAAAGAAAAAAAAATTAAAGCTATTTTTGTTGTTCATAACGAAACTTCAACAGGAGTAACTAGTAGAATTCCAGAAATAAGAAAAGCAATTGATAATGCTAAACATTCTTGTTTATTTTTTGTTGATACAATTTCTTCACTAGGATCAATGGATTATAAACATGATGATTGGGGAGTTGATGTTACAATAGGTGGTTCACAAAAAGGTTTATTGCTTCCACCAGGATTATCTTTTAATGCAATAAGCTCAAAAGCAATTGAAGCTTACAAAAAATCAAAACTTTCAAAATCCTATTGGGATTGGAAGCCCATGATAGATAATAATAAAAATGGTTTTTTTCCTTATACTCCAGCAACAAATTTATTATATGGTTTAAATGAAGCACTGAAAATGTTGTTTGAAGAAGGTTTAGAAAATGTATTTAAAAGACATGAAAGACTTGCAGAAGCAACAAGAATGGCTGTTAATGGATGGGGACTAGAAATACTTTGTAAAAATAAAAATGAATATTCTAATTCTTTAACCGCTGTTTTAGTTCCTAAAAATTGTAATGCAGACGACTTAAGAAAAATAATATTAGATAATTATAATATGTCACTTGGTACAGGACTATCTAAAATGAAAGGTAAAATATTTAGGATTGGACACTTAGGTAATTTTAATGAGTTAATGTTAGCTGGAACTTTAGCTGGTGTTGAAATGGGATTAAAAATTTCAAAAATTCCTTATAAGTCAGGAGGAATAATGTCAGCTTTAAATTATCTTTCAAAATAATTTTTTTTATAACTACTTTGAAAGATAATTTAATAAAGAGGAGGGGTGGTTTCAGTCTCCCTCTACCACCCTTAATCAAAAAAATATCTGATTCTTTTATTTTTTCAAAACCCGTAATAATTGAAAATTAATTAATTATTAGAAAAAAATAATTACA
>CACFSG010000013.1 GCA_902568875.1 uncultured Pelagibacteraceae bacterium | reverse complement strand
ATCTAAAATTTTTTAAATTTGAATTAAAATACATTTTTGGCATTGGCTCAAAAGTTAAAACTCCAACCTTAGATAAATATTTTTTTTTATATTTTTTCGCTAATCTAAATAATTTTTGGTGCCCCACATGAAGTCCATCGAAATTACCAATTAAAAGAATTGAACTTTTGTGAGCATCCTTGATATTAAAATTGTTATATAATTTTATTGATTTTACCATTTTAATTCTGATTGAATATAATTACAGATTGTTTCATAAGATTTAGATGTTGCTTCAATACCTTTTTCTTTAATTTCATTTTTATGAATACCGCTTGAAATAATCAAAGAATCATAGTTTAAGAAATTTGCACCTTTAATATCAGTATTTAAATTATCACCAATTGAAAGAATTTTTTTACCTTTATTATTGACCGACAAATTATAAACCTCGGGATAAGGTTTGCCAAAATATACTACCTTACCACCCATTTTTTCAAAAACCATAGCAACCGATCCTGCACAAAGTTCTCTTTTGTTTCCTCTATCAACAATTAAATCTGGATTTGTGCAAATCATCTGTTTTCCTAAATTTTTTTCGAATAATTCTTTATAATAGTTTAAATCTTTATCAAATTTTTCAAATAGTCCAGTGCATAAAATATATTCGCTGCTATCGATATAATCTGACTTCATTTTAATGAAATCATTGAATAAATCAAAATCACGTGGCGGTCCAACATGAAAAAATTTTTGAGTTGATAAATTTTTTTTAAGATAATTTAATGAAGCTTGTCCAGAAGTGAAAACATGATCTCTGATTTCTTTTTCCATACCCATCTTCTCCAAAAAAGATTTCACAATATTGTTGGGTCTTGGTGCATTTGTGAGAAGAATGTACTCTTTACCTTTTTTGGATATTTCTTTTAAAACTTTAATCGCCTCTTTATGAAGGTTTATCCCATTGTGAATTACACCCCATAAATCTATATAAAATAACTGATAGTTATCAACGATTGAGCAGAATCCATCTTTGTCTAAATTTTTAGTCATCAAAATTATCTATAACCCATAAAACCCCTAAATTCCTTTATTTTTTAAAGAACTTATTTTAATCTATGTCTTGAAATAGCAACGCCAATCTCTATATGAAATCCATATTTATAAAGGAGAATTTATGAAATTTAGACCATTACATGATCGAGTTTTAATAGAAGTTTTAGATAGCAGTGAAAAAACTGCTGGTGGAATAATCATACCAGATACAGCACAAGAAAAACCTCAAGAAGGCAAAGTTGTTGCTATTGGAGGTGGTGCAAAAACTGAAGATGGAAAAAAAATCCCAATGGATGTTAAGGTTGGTGATAAAGTTTTATTTGGCAAATGGTCAGGAACTGAAGTCAAAATTGATGGGAAAGAATACAGTATAATGAAAGAGTCAGACATTATGGGTATTTCTAGTAAATAAATTAATTTAAAGGAGAAAATATAATGGCAAAAATTGTTAAATTTGATGCTGAAGCAAGATCGGCAATGATAAGAGGTGTTAATATCTTGGCTGACACAGTTAAAGTTACTTTAGGACCTAAAGGAAGAAATGTAGTAATAGATAAATCTTATGGCGCACCAAGAATTACTAAAGATGGCGTTTCAGTTGCTAAAGAAATTGATCTAGAAGATAAATTTGAAAACATGGGTGCTCAAATGGTTAAAGAAGTTGCTAGTAAAACAAATGATGAAGCTGGTGATGGAACTACCACTGCTACTATTTTGGCTCAAGCAATTGTTAAAGAAGGAGTAAAATATGTAACAGCAGGAATGAACCCTATGGATGTTAAACGAGGTATTGATGCGGCTGTCGAAGTAGTAAAACAAAATCTTGTTTCATCTGCAAAAAAAGTTAAAGACAGTGATGAAATTGCTCAAGTTGGAACTATTTCAGCTAATGGTGATAAAGAAATTGGAACAATGATTGCTAAAGCAATGCAAAAAGTTGGTAACGAAGGTGTAATCACTGTTGAAGAAAATAAAGGAATAGAAACTGAACTAGATGTTGTTGAAGGTATGCAATTTGATAGAGGTTATCTGTCTCCATATTTTATTACTAATAGTGATAAAATGACAACAGAGTTAGAAAATCCATTTATTCTTTTACATGAGAAAAAATTAACAAACCTGCAACCAATGGTTCCACTTTTGGAAGCAGTTGTACAAGCTGGAAGACCATTAATGATTATCTCAGAAGATGTTGAGGGTGAAGCGTTGGCTACTTTAGTAGTTAACAAACTAAGAGGTGGTTTAAAAGTTGTGGCGGTTAAAGCTCCAGGATTTGGTGATAGAAGAAAAGCAATGCTTGAAGATATCGCAATTCTAACAGGTGGTCAGGTTATTTCTGAGGATTTGGGAATTAAACTTGAAAATGTTAAGCTTGATGATCTTGGATCTTGTAAAAAAGTTAAAGTTGATAAAGATAACAGCACGATTGTAAATGGAAGTGGTAAAAAATCTGATATTGAAGCCAGATGTTCTTCAATTAAACAACAAATTGACGAAACAACTTCAGATTATGATAAAGAAAAACTTCAAGAAAGACTTGCTAAATTAGCCGGTGGTGTTGCGGTAATTAAAGTTGGCGGTGCAACTGAAGTTGAGGTTAAAGAAAGAAAAGATAGAGTTGAAGATGCTTTAAATGCAACAAGAGCTGCTGTCGAAGAAGGTATTGTAACTGGTGGTGGCTGTGCATTATTATATGCTGCTCAAGAGCTTGACAAAGTAAAAGCTAAAGGTGAAGATCAAAAAGCAGGAGTAGATCTTGTTAGAAGAGCATTAGAGTCTCCTATTAGACAAATTACTAAAAATGCTGGAGTAGATGGTTCAGTCGTAGTTGGTAAATTATTAGAACAAAATAAAAAAACACAAGGATATGACGCTCAAAATGAAGAGTATTGCGATATGTTTGCTAAAGGTATTATTGATCCTGTAAAAGTTGTAAGAACTGCTCTTCAAGATGCTGCTTCAATTTCTGGATTATTAGTAACTACAGAAGCAATGGTTGCTGACAAACCAGAAGAAAAAGATTCTGGTACTCCTGCAATGCCTGGTGGAATGGGCGGCATGGGAGGAATGGGAGGAATGGGAGGAATGGGAATGTAATACGTTTCCATTTAGAGAACACTCTAAAAACATACACTAAACAAAATTAGAACCCTCGAAATGAGAGTTTCGGGGGTTTTTTTTATGAACTTTATTTTGAAGTTCTAATTTTTTTTAATTCTTTTTTAGTAATGGATTTACAATTTAGTGAAAATAATTTTTTGTTAAACCTATCAAAAGCAGATAATTGATAATCTTTTTCAATTAGAGTTATATAATATTTGTTATTTTCGAACGGTTCAGATTCTAACTCCCCTTCACTACTAAAATCTTTATCTATTAAAAGACTATTAACAAACCATTGTTTTGCAGCACGTGTTTCATAATCAATAAAAAAATCATTTTCTCCAATTCCAATATATTTTAATCTTTTTTTTAAACCTTCTATCTCAACATTTTCTACTGGACATTCTAAATAATACTTTGCAGGTTTCCACTTGCCATATGCTATAGGTGCGGCAAACCCAATATTACACCACATCAAAAATAGAAAGATGTATAGAGACAGTTTCTTCATCAATTCCAATTTAACGCCACTCTTCAATGAAGTCATCTTTTAACTTGCTTTTAAATTAGAGGGTTTTCTCAATGAAGTTTTCAATGAAGTTCTTAAATAAGTGAGTATTGACGTACTAAGAATGCGAATGTAGGCGAATGTAATCCCCATTAATCTCAAACAAAAATTCAAAAAGGGCAGTTTTTACTGCCCTTTTTTTTTATCTGTACTAAAAATTTTATCAACCAAAAACAAACCCAAAGCAACACAAGGTCCAATACCAAATGCAAATAATAAAGTGCCAATTCCAGCTGTTCCTCCCAAATACCAACCAATACTAACAACTGAAATTTCTAAAGTTGCTCTTACTACTGCTATTGGTAAATTTGTTTTTTTTTGTAAACCAATCATTAAACCATCTCTTGGTCCAGCTCCTAAATTTGAAACTAAATAAATACCTCCTCCAATTCCAACAGTTAATACTGAAATTATAGCTAAAATTAATTGATAAGTGTAATTCGAAGGAGTTGGAACAAACTTGATACAAAGATCAATCATCAATGCAATTATTAATGCATTAAATATAGTTCCCATTCCTGGTTTTTGACCCAGGGGAATCCATAAAATCAAAACTCCAATACTTATTAGAAGTGTAATAGTTCCAATGCTTAAATTTATATTTAGAGAAATACCTTGTGCTAAAACACTCCAAGGAGATGCTCCTGTAAAGGAAACTATTAATAATCCCTCTCCTAATCCAAATAGTGCTAGTCCGAAACACAAAAAAAAGAATGTAGAAAATTTAGGTTTAAAGTTATATGGTTTTTCTGAGCTCCATGATACTTTGGGTATATTTTTAATCTTTAAAAACATAATTTTTTTATTAAATTATTTCTAATATTGATAAAGTCTAATAGTGTAATTGCCAAATGAAAAAAATTTTAATCATTTTATTATTCATATTTTTGTCGTCCATTTCAAAGGCCAATATGAATCACTATAACAAATATAATAAAATTGAAATGGAGATTTTTAGAAATGGTGAATTAATTGGATATAATCATTATTTTTTCACTAAAAAAGATGATGAAATGATTATTACAAATCAAATCAAATTTTCTGTAAAACTTTTAGGAACAACTATTTTTGAAGTTGAGGGATATGGTGAGGAAAAATATTTTAAAGATCAATTAATTTCGTATAATTCTAAAACTTTGCAAAATAATAAAGAAAAATTTGTAAATTTAATTTTTGATAAAGATAAAAATAAATTTAATATAAAAGGCTCTTCTTATAGTGGAGAAGCATCAATTAATAATATAGTTGGAAATTGGTGGAATCATAAAATTTTACAAACAGATAGTCAAATTAGTCCGATTTCGGGTAGCATTAAAAAACAAGTTGTTAAATTTATAGGTAAAGAAAAAATTAATCAGTATGGAAAAACTTATGAAGTTGATCATTTAAAATTAAAATCAAAAGATATGTCTTTACCAAAAAATAAAAGACTAGATTTTGATATTTGGTATGATCAAAAAAATACTAGAATTTTAAGAGTTTCATATTCTAGAATGGGTAATTGGGAATATCGTCTTAAAATTATTGAATAAATTTAATTTAAAAAAAATAATAAAAATTTACTTAATAATGCCATTGAAGCTACAAACATAATAAAAACAATTGAATACATTAAGGTTATAACTTTATTTTTTTTTCTTCTAAGTCTTACAAAAACTTTGTCATCTAAATCAGAAATATCTCTTTCTCCTATAACAGGATAATCATAGCTCCAACGCCAAGTAGAATTTCCAAGTCTAGAATCCAGATTGTTAAAATAAGTTATCCAGGCAAGAACATATTTTAAAATTAAATAAAGAATTATAAGAAAAATAGTTCCTAAAATCATAAATAATATTATTTAATTAATTTAAAATGATTAATCATTATTTTTTGTTCTTTGTTTTGCAATTAATTGGGTTAAAGAGTCCACCATTGTGTCTGAAGCTTTAAATATATCTACACTCCTAAATTCATGTGAAATGTTTTTTTCGGGATTTGTCTTATCTTCAATGACAATACCTTCATCAGGTGAATTATTTTTTATATAGATTAATAATAACCACTCTTCATCTTTAGACTCATCCCATTTGATAAAAATCTCACCTGTTTCAAATCTTCTATCGATACAACGGAAAATAGACATATTTCTGGTAATATGTCTTTTATTTAATTGAAATACTAAACTACCCGCACTTCTATAAAAACTTTCTAATGCAAATTCAATTTTTTGTCTTGCTAAAGTATATTCTTTTTCTTTCTCTAATAAAGTTTCTCTATCTTCATCTCCTTGAAGTTTTACTCCAAGAGCTTCGACTCTTTCTTTAATTTTTTGATCTCTAATAATTCGATATTTTTCTTTAAGTTTATCAATTCTTTCTTGTAATCCTGTGTAATCTTCTCTTTTCTCTCTTAAAGAAATCTTTTCAAGTCTCTCTAATTCCTTAACTTCTCTAATTCTAAATTTTTCTATTTGCTTATCTAATCTTAATTGTTTTAAAAATTGTTTTTGTTTCTCTGCTTGTTCAATTCTTAAAAGCGCTTGCTCTTTTCTTAAAAATAATTTTATATCTTTTGTTCGTTGTTTTTCTATCCTCACTTCCTCTTTGAGTGTCTGTTCTTTTAATTTAACTCTAAGTGCTTCCTCTTCTTTTTTTTGTTTTGCTAGCTCAATCTTTGCTTCTCTCTCTTTTTCAATTTTTTCTATTTTTATTCTTCTTTTTTCATCACGTTTTAAAATTTTGTAACTTGAAATAGTTTCTGAAATTTTATCAAAAAAGCCTTGAATATGTTTTTCTAAACTAAAATTAACTTTAAAATTAAATTGTGGCTTAAGAGATAATTGAAATTTTACTAATTTTAAAACTATGCTTTCTTTTTGTTTTTTTTTTATTTGAGTTTGATAATTAGCTCTTATTGATTTTTTAACTTTAACTTTTCTTTTTTTAATAATCCTGTTTTTTTTTGATTTTTTTAACCTCTTTTTGATTTTCCCCGTTTTTCTTTGAGGCTTGTAAAGTTTAGCTCTTTTTTTAATTTTTTTCTTTTTTTTAGATTTTTTTTGTTTTTTTTTCATTTCTGAGAAGAAATAATTCTATCAACAATTTATTGATAAATATAGTCTCTAGTCACAGGAGTTGATCTATAATTTTTAGTAAGTTGAAATTGATATACAACTTGATCTCCCCACTTAAATGCCATTTCACAACCAGCAAGATAAAATTCCCACATTCTAAAAAATTTTTCATCAAACATTTGGATTATTTTATCTTTATTTTTTAAACAATTTTCTTTCCAGTGTCTTAGCGTGTGTGAGTAATGAAGTCTTAAAACCTCAATATCAGTTACAATTAAGCCTGCTTTCTCAATAGGTGTAGTAACTTCACTTAAACTTGGTGTATATCCACCTGGAAAAATATATTTTGTTATCCATGGATGAGGGTCTCTTGGTGGGTTTACTGATCCAATCGTATGAATCAAGGCAACACCATCATCATTTAATAAATTTTCAATCTGTTTAAAAAATTTTTTATAAAATTTTCTCCCCACATGTTCAAACATTCCAACACTAACTATCCTATCAAATTTTTCTTTTAACTCTCTATAATCCATTAATTTAAATTTTACTTGGTTATCTAAATTCATTTCTTTTACTTTTTGATTTGAGTATTTTAATTGATTTTCAGATAATGTTATTCCCGTAACTTCACAATTTGTAGTTTTTGCTATGTCAATCGCAAGAGAACCCCAGCCAGACCCTATATCCAAAACTTTTTGGTTAGGTTTAATATTCAATTTTTTAATTATATGTTGAATCTTATTATTTTGTGCTGTTTCTAAACTATCATTTTCATTTTTAAAATATGCGCAGGAATATTGTTTTTTTGGATCTAAAAATAAATCATATAAATCATCAGAAATATCATAATGATGTGATACGTTCATTTTAGATTTTTTTATAAAATTAAAATTTGTCAAATATCTATATGAACCCATAAATCTATTAATCAAATAACTAAAAAAATTTAATTCTTTTCTTCCTCTATTCATTAAAACTAAATCTAAAAAATCAGTAAGCGTGCCATTTTCTATAATTATATTACCGTTAGTATAAGCCTCTCCAAAATATAAATCTGGACGAAATAATAATTTATAATGAAGATTTTTATTTAAAATTTTTAATCTAATAGGATTCTTTACAGTTTCGCCAATTATATAATCTTTTGAATTAGCATCTGTTAAGATGAAACCACCTTTTTTAATAATCTTATTTAAAAAACTAGCTAATTGCATCTTAAGCAGCCTTTCGTGATTTTAATGTAAAATTTAAATTTTTTAAATTATTTAATAAATCTTTTTCTTCAATAGCGTTTAAAAGTCTTAAAGGTGGTAAAATATTTTTGTATATTTCATTTTCTTGAGAACAGAAAGTGTGTAATCCAGAGATTAAATTATATTTATCAAAATTAGCTCTTACATCACATAATTTTTGATTATATAATTGTTCGTTCCCTGAAAAAAAATCATCATAAACTTTTCTAGATAATTCTGCTGTAACATTACAAGTAGCTGTTATTATTCCAGAACATCCTAATTTAAGACCTTTTAATAATTTTAACTCTGATCCAGGAAAAATTGAAAAGTTTTTTAATTTTAAATTTTCAAATAAATTATATGAACTATCTTTTACGCCTACTATTTGATTGGGAAATTTTTTTACAAGTTGTTCAACACAGTTTACACTAAATTTATAACCACACAGTTTTTCAAAATTATAAAGAATTATCTTACAGTCAGGTATTGACTCAATTATTTTTGAATAAAATTCAATAACTTCAGAATCCTCATACTTATAATAAGCAGGCGGCATAATTAAATATTTTTTAAAATTTAATGATGAGGCTATTTTTAAAAAATTTATTGTTTCATTTAGTGAGTTTAAACCTGTTCCTATCAAATGTTTATCTTTATATTTACTTTCTGAAAGCTTATTTAATAATTTAATTTTTTCAGAAATTGACAGTAGTTGTGCTTGTCCTGTACTTCCAAATATTGCTGTTCCATGACATCCTTGATCTATTAAATTTTCAGCATGATCTATTGTTTTTTCAATATTTAGGCTTAAATCGGTATTAAGAACCGACATTGTAGCCGCAAATATCCCACTTATTTTTGTCATAATAAAAATTTATATAAAAAATATAACTAGTAAAGTTTATAAATACCATATGAAAATATTAGCAGTCCAAAATAGAATGGGTATTGGAGATACTGTAATTTTTTTACCGTTTATAAAGGCTTTATCAAAAAAATATAATTCACCTATTAGTATATTAGTCAAAGAAAATACAAAAGCTGAACAATTTTTAGATCAAACTAATTATATTGATAAAATTCTACTTCTAGAAAGAGATCGAAATAATAATAATAAACATGGTGGTTTTTTTGGAACATTTAAATTAATAAATTATATAAAAAAATATAATTTTGATAAAATTTTTATTTTTAATTCATCTCTCAGATTTCACTTAATAGCAAAATTATGTGGAATTCCCGAAATTTACCAATATCCTTTGTTAAATAAAACTGACCAACATATTATTGATACGCCAAAAAAATTTTTAAAAGATAAATTAAATATTGATGTTAACGAAAATCCTGAAATACAAATTAATAATTCAATAATTTCTAACACAATTGATAAATATAAGATCAATAAGAATGATATTAATATTCTTTTAGGCATCGGTGGTTCAGGCCCTACAAAACGAGTGCCGTCAAAAATATTTTTGACTTTTATTGATAAAATAACAAAAGTTAAAAAATGTAAGTTTTTTCTTGCGACTGGTAAAAATAGTGAGGAGCAGGTTATTTTAAACGAAATATTAGAGTCAAAATATAAAAATAATTGTGTCCCTCTAGATAATTTATCAATAAAAGAAATTTTACCGATAATTAAAAATTGTAATTTGTCAATTTGTAATGACTCTAGTTTTAGTCATTTATCTGCAGCGTTGGAAATTAAAACAATAACCTTGATGGTAGACACACCAATAATTTATGGGAATTATAACTCCAAGATGTTTCCGATTATTCCCGATGGTGAAAAAATAGTTAGCCATCATACTTCTGGCAAGGATAAAATAAATCCACAAAAAATTTTTGATAAAGTTATTGAAATTATTAATTAAGAGATATCATTTAAAACTATATCTTTAGCTTCATTTACGATTGAAGATAATCGAGAAGTTTCAGGTGAAACATCGGGATGAATTTTTTTTTGAATCTTTATATAAGCTTTGTTAACATCTTCTTTCGTAATTTTTTTATTCATATCTAAATTCAAAATTTTATAAGCCTCTGAAACAGATATAGAAGATAAGTTATTAGAATTAGACTTATTGAAAGAAAATCTTCCCGATCTTCTCAAAGTTTGAATAAGTTTAAAAAGTGATATCAATTGGAAAATAGACAATCCTTTTAACTTTAGTAATGCTAAACTTGCCAAAGTGAGAGGTAAGGTTAATAAAATCCTCCCGCCCATAGCGAATAAAATTGCTAAAATTATTAATCCTAAAATTATTATAAATCTAAGACCTTTGGATATCTTTTTTGATGAAATATTGCTTATAAATTTAAGTAGAATATAAAAAATAGTCAATATAACTACTGTATAAATTATTATATTCATATATTTCTTCTCCTTTATGAAAATACCACAACTTAGAAAAAAAACAGAAATTAAATCTTGTCACAATATAACTTGGGAAGACAATTATAGCTGGATACATCAAAAAAACATCTTAGAAGTTTTAAAAGATAAAAATAAGTTAGATCCAGAAGTAAAAGAATATCTAATTCAAGAAAATAACTACACCGATTATCATTTAAAAGATACTAAGCCTTTACAAAAAAAATTATTTAATGAAATAAAAGGAAGAATTAAATTAGATGATGAATCTCTACCTTATAAAGATACTCGTTATGAGTATTGGACAAAAACAACAACGAAGGGAAACTACTCTATTAAATTAAGAAAAAAAATTGGAACAAATGAAACTGAAGAAATATGGAATGGAGATAATGAAAAAGAAAAATTAAATACAGAATACTTTGGTGTTGGAGATTTAGAGGTTAGTTTTAATGATAAATATTTAGGTTATTCTCTAGATTTAAAAGGTTCAGAATACTATACAATTTATGTAAGAGATATTTCTTCTAACAAATTAATAACTGAAAAAATAAATGAGACTAGTGGAGGAATAACTTTTAGTTTAGATGATAAATATATTTTTTACTCAAAATTAGATAAGTTTCATAGACCAAGAACAATTTATAGACATAAATTAGGAACTCCTGTCAAAGATGATGAGTTGATATTTGAAGAAAAAAGTGAAGCATTCACTGTAGGTATTGGTTTAAGTGCAGATGATAAATATTTTTTTATTTCTACATCAGATCATAACACATCTGAGCAATATTATTTTGGAGTGAATGAAGAAAATCCAAAACCTAAGTTAATTAAAGAGAGAAAAAGAGGAATTATTTACTCAGTAAATTCTTGGAATGGTCATTTTTACAATCACACTAATGAAAATGCTGAAGACTTTAAGATTGATAGATGTAAAGATTTATCAAATCAAAATTGGGAAGAGTATATTCCTGCAAAAAATGAAGTTTTAATTGGTGGACTGTCATTTTTAAATAATTGGATGATTAGAGCTGAAACTTCTAATGCGCTAGGAAAATTATTTGTAAAAGATCTAAAAAAAAATAAAGAAGAAGAATTAATTTTTACTGATGAAAAAGTTATTGTTCCAGGAATATCTTCTACTCAAAAAGACAAAAATACAGATTTAGTTTATTTATCTTATTCATCTCCCAAAACACCAGGAAGAGCTTACCTATATAATTTGAAAACTAAAGATAAAAAGTTAGTGAAAGAACAAGAAATTCCTTCAGGTCACAACCCTGATGATTATATTGTTGAAAGATTAGAATGTCCTTCTCATGATGGAAGAATGGTTCCAATAACGATAACAAGACATAAAAAAACTAAAATCGATGGGTCTGCAAAATTATTATTATATGGATATGGATCTTATGGTAATTCGATATCCCCAACATTTTCATCAACAAGATTAAGTTTAATTGATAGAGATATTGTTTGGGTCACTGCCCATATTAGAGGTGGAATGGAAAGAGGAATGAAATGGTGGAAAGAAGGAAAGCTTTTAAATAAAAAAAACACCTTTGAAGATTATATTTCTGCTGCCAAATATTTAATTAAAAAAAAATATACCTCTAAAGGAAAAATAGTTGGAATGGGTGGTTCTGCAGGTGGATTGTTGATGGGTGCAGTGGTCAATCAATCACCTGAATTATTTTTGGGAATTATAATGGCTGTTCCTTTTGTTGATTCTTTGACTACAAATTTAGATCACTCTTTGCCATTAACTGTTGGAGAATTTGATGAATTTGGTAATGCTAAGGATAACAAAAAACACTTTGATTATATTTATTCTTATGCACCTTATAACAATATAAAAAAAATGGATTATCCTCATATGTTAATTACTACAAGTCTAAGTGACAATCGTGTATTATTTGATGAACCCACAAAATTTACCGCAAAATTAAGAGACTATAAAACTGATAATAATTTATTATTATTAAAAACTGAAATGAATGCTGGTCACGGTGGAAAATCTGGAAGAGATAGTGCTATAGAAGAGATTGCACTTGATTATGCATTTGCATTAAAAATTTCAAATCAAATTTCTTGAAAATATAAAAATAATACCCATATAAGATTGGTAAGTCGCCTAATGGGGCTTACATAAAATAACCTTGCTAACAAAGGAGGATATAATGACAAGTAAGGATCTATCTATATTCAACTCATTAAGACCTTTTTCAATTGGTTTTGACGATATGTTTGACCAATTTGAAAGTATGTTGGGAAATGGAGGTTTGAGTATGCAATCAAACTATCCACCATACAACATAAGAAAAGCCGGAAAGGATAAATATGCAATAGAAGTTGCTCTTGCTGGTTTTAACAAAAAAGATGTTGAAGTTGAGTTTGAAGACAATTTATTAACTGTAAGAACAAAACAAGTTAATAAATCTGAAAATAAAAATGAAGATGGTGAAATTATTCATAAGGGTATTTCTCAAAGACAATTTGCTAGATCATTTACGATTGCAGATGATGTAAAAGTAGGTGGTGCTGAGCTAAAAGATGGTCTTTTGACAATAGCTTGTGAAAGAATTGTACCGGAGTATAAAAAGAAAAAACTTATTGAAATTAAATAAGTACTAACCTTGCTTGTGGGGATATTTCCCCACAAGTTTCAAAAATTATTTATTTTTTACCTTTAGGTAAAGTAGCATTTAAAATAAATGCCAATAGTCCAGCAGGTATCAAACCAGTTGTTAATAACAATCCTAATTTAATTCCAAGATCTGGGACATGAGCAACAAACTCTGGAAATGCATATAAACCGATTCCAAATGAAAGTGATAAAGCTAATATTAAAATATTCCTTTGACTCATTTCTGATTTAGAAATTAATTTTATTCCTGCTCCTGCAATTAATCCAAACATAATAATTGCTGCACCTCCAATTACTGAGTCAGGCATAGCGGCAATGATACCACCTAACTTTGGAAACAATCCTAACAAAATTAAAATTACTCCCGCAACTGTTCCTACATGTCTACTAATTACTCCTGTGAATGCAACAAGACCTGCATTTTGTGAATAAGAAGTATTAGGCATAGCATTAAAAATTGAAGCAAAGGCTGTTCCAACTCCGTCAGCCATTATACCTCCAGAAAGTTCTTTATCGGTAGCTTCTCTATTTGCTCCACCCATTGTTGTTGCACTTATATCTCCAATAGTCTCAATTGTTGTTACTATAGACATAAAGAGCATTAATATTACTGCACCCCAAACAAAATCTATTCCATATTGTAACGGCATTGGAAATGCAAACCAATCAGCTGCAGCTATTTTGGCCCATCTGACTTCTCCTAATACGGCAGCAACTATAAACCCAGCTATTATTCCAATAAGAATAGAAGCTGCAGATACCATTCCTCTTCCTTTAAGGTTTGTTAAAAGCGCAACTATTAAAACAGTTCCAGCTATAGTTAAATGATGCCAGTTAGCAAAAATTTCAGGTTTATTGTTCATCAGCCATACTCCGCCTCCAGCATACTTAAATCCAACTTTAAGTAGACTAATTCCAATCATCAACACAACTATTCCTGTTACTAATGGTGGAAACATATGACGAATTGGTTTTAACATTTTACCAATCCATATTTGAAAAATTCCACCTATAAATGCAGCTGTAAAAATTGCACCCAATCCAAAAGCTTTAAAAGGTAACATTATTGGAATAAATGCAAAACTTGTACCTTGTATTATAGGAAGTCTTGAACCTACATTTTTATAGCCTACAGTTTGTATGATTGTTGCTACGCCTGCAGCAAACAAAGCCATTTGTATTAAAAAAATCTTCTCTCCGGTTGTTACTCCAAAAACACCTGCAACAATCAATGGAACTGTTATGTTTCCAGCAAACATTGCAAACACATGCTGAATACCTAAAGGTATAGATTGATTTAGCGGCAGTTTTTTGTTAGCAGCACCTGAGCTTGCTGTTCTTTTTCTCGCCATTTATCCTCCATTTATTTATTGAATCTTAAAACAAATCTACCTAAATGTAAAATACACTAAACTTTATTTAACAAGACTTTCAGAGTTTTATTGTTCAAATTGGGTTAATAATTTAAATACATCCGCTTGATGTAAAGCTCTCAATGATATTATTTTTATTTATTTCAAATTTTCTTTCACATGGTATTCCGTATTTTTTAGTTTTATATACAAAAACTTTATTACCTACTTCATTAACATAATCTTCGGTGGAATTCCCGAAATTTACCAATATCCTTTGTTAAATAAAACTGACCAACATATTATTGATACGCCAAAAAAATTTTTAAAAGATAAATTAAATATTGATGTTAACGAAAATCCTGAAATACAAATTAATAATTCAATAATTTCTAACACAATTGATAAATATAAGATCAATAAGAATGATATTAATATTCTTTTAGGCATCGGTGGTTCAGGCCCTACAAAACGAGTGCCGTCAAAAATATTTTTGACTTTTATTGATAAAATAACAAAAGTTAAAAAATGTAAGTTTTTTCTTGCGACTGGTAAAAATAGTGAGGAGCAGGTTATTTTAAACGAAATATTAGAGTCAAAATATAAAAATAATTGTGTCCCTCTAGATAATTTATCAATAAAAGAAATTTTACCGATAATTAAAAATTGTAATTTGTCAATTTGTAATGACTCTAGTTTTAGTCATTTATCTGCAGCGTTGGAAATTAAAACAATAACCTTGATGGTAGACACACCAATAATTTATGGGAATTATAACTCCAAGATGTTTCCGATTATTCCCGATGGTGAAAAAATAGTTAGCCATCATACTTCTGGCAAGGATAAAATAAATCCACAAAAAATTTTTGATAAAGTTATTGAAATTATTAATTAAGAGATATCATTTAAAACTATATCTTTAGCTTCATTTACGATTGAAGATAATCGAGAAGTTTCAGGTGAAACATCGGGATGAATTTTTTTTTGAATCTTTATATAAGCTTTGTTAACATCTTCTTTCGTAATTTTTTTATTCATATCTAAATTCAAAATTTTATAAGCCTCTGAAACAGATATAGAAGATAAGTTATTAGAATTAGACTTATTGAAAGAAAATCTTCCCGATCTTCTCAAAGTTTGAATAAGTTTAAAAAGTGATATCAATTGGAAAATAGACAATCCTTTTAACTTTAGTAATGCTAAACTTGCCAAAGTGAGAGGTAAGGTTAATAAAATCCTCCCGCCCATAGCGAATAAAATTGCTAAAATTATTAATCCTAAAATTATTATAAATCTAAGACCTTTGGATATCTTTTTTGATGAAATATTGCTTATAAATTTAAGTAGAATATAAAAAATAGTCAATATAACTACTGTATAAATTATTATATTCATATATTTCTTCTCCTTTATGAAAATACCACAACTTAGAAAAAAAACAGAAATTAAATCTTGTCACAATATAACTTGGGAAGACAATTATAGCTGGATACATCAAAAAAACATCTTAGAAGTTTTAAAAGATAAAAATAAGTTAGATCCAGAAGTAAAAGAATATCTAATTCAAGAAAATAACTACACCGATTATCATTTAAAAGATACTAAGCCTTTACAAAAAAAATTATTTAATGAAATAAAAGGAAGAATTAAATTAGATGATGAATCTCTACCTTATAAAGATACTCGTTATGAGTATTGGACAAAAACAACAACGAAGGGAAACTACTCTATTAAATTAAGAAAAAAAATTGGAACAAATGAAACTGAAGAAATATGGAATGGAGATAATGAAAAAGAAAAATTAAATACAGAATACTTTGGTGTTGGAGATTTAGAGGTTAGTTTTAATGATAAATATTTAGGTTATTCTCTAGATTTAAAAGGTTCAGAATACTATACAATTTATGTAAGAGATATTTCTTCTAACAAATTAATAACTGAAAAAATAAATGAGACTAGTGGAGGAATAACTTTTAGTTTAGATGATAAATATATTTTTTACTCAAAATTAGATAAGTTTCATAGACCAAGAACAATTTATAGACATAAATTAGGAACTCCTGTCAAAGATGATGAGTTGATATTTGAAGAAAAAAGTGAAGCATTCACTGTAGGTATTGGTTTAAGTGCAGATGATAAATATTTTTTTATTTCTACATCAGATCATAACACATCTGAGCAATATTATTTTGGAGTGAATGAAGAAAATCCAAAACCTAAGTTAATTAAAGAGAGAAAAAGAGGAATTATTTACTCAGTAAATTCTTGGAATGGTCATTTTTACAATCACACTAATGAAAATGCTGAAGACTTTAAGATTGATAGATGTAAAGATTTATCAAATCAAAATTGGGAAGAGTATATTCCTGCAAAAAATGAAGTTTTAATTGGTGGACTGTCATTTTTAAATAATTGGATGATTAGAGCTGAAACTTCTAATGCGCTAGGAAAATTATTTGTAAAAGATCTAAAAAAAAATAAAGAAGAAGAATTAATTTTTACTGATGAAAAAGTTATTGTTCCAGGAATATCTTCTACTCAAAAAGACAAAAATACAGATTTAGTTTATTTATCTTATTCATCTCCCAAAACACCAGGAAGAGCTTACCTATATAATTTGAAAACTAAAGATAAAAAGTTAGTGAAAGAACAAGAAATTCCTTCAGGTCACAACCCTGATGATTATATTGTTGAAAGATTAGAATGTCCTTCTCATGATGGAAGAATGGTTCCAATAACGATAACAAGACATAAAAAAACTAAAATCGATGGGTCTGCAAAATTATTATTATATGGATATGGATCTTATGGTAATTCGATATCCCCAACATTTTCATCAACAAGATTAAGTTTAATTGATAGAGATATTGTTTGGGTCACTGCCCATATTAGAGGTGGAATGGAAAGAGGAATGAAATGGTGGAAAGAAGGAAAGCTTTTAAATAAAAAAAACACCTTTGAAGATTATATTTCTGCTGCCAAATATTTAATTAAAAAAAAATATACCTCTAAAGGAAAAATAGTTGGAATGGGTGGTTCTGCAGGTGGATTGTTGATGGGTGCAGTGGTCAATCAATCACCTGAATTATTTTTGGGAATTATAATGGCTGTTCCTTTTGTTGATTCTTTGACTACAAATTTAGATCACTCTTTGCCATTAACTGTTGGAGAATTTGATGAATTTGGTAATGCTAAGGATAACAAAAAACACTTTGATTATATTTATTCTTATGCACCTTATAACAATATAAAAAAAATGGATTATCCTCATATGTTAATTACTACAAGTCTAAGTGACAATCGTGTATTATTTGATGAACCCACAAAATTTACCGCAAAATTAAGAGACTATAAAACTGATAATAATTTATTATTATTAAAAACTGAAATGAATGCTGGTCACGGTGGAAAATCTGGAAGAGATAGTGCTATAGAAGAGATTGCACTTGATTATGCATTTGCATTAAAAATTTCAAATCAAATTTCTTGAAAATATAAAAATAATACCCATATAAGATTGGTAAGTCGCCTAATGGGGCTTACATAAAATAACCTTGCTAACAAAGGAGGATATAATGACAAGTAAGGATCTATCTATATTCAACTCATTAAGACCTTTTTCAATTGGTTTTGACGATATGTTTGACCAATTTGAAAGTATGTTGGGAAATGGAGGTTTGAGTATGCAATCAAACTATCCACCATACAACATAAGAAAAGCCGGAAAGGATAAATATGCAATAGAAGTTGCTCTTGCTGGTTTTAACAAAAAAGATGTTGAAGTTGAGTTTGAAGACAATTTATTAACTGTAAGAACAAAACAAGTTAATAAATCTGAAAATAAAAATGAAGATGGTGAAATTATTCATAAGGGTATTTCTCAAAGACAATTTGCTAGATCATTTACGATTGCAGATGATGTAAAAGTAGGTGGTGCTGAGCTAAAAGATGGTCTTTTGACAATAGCTTGTGAAAGAATTGTACCGGAGTATAAAAAGAAAAAACTTATTGAAATTAAATAAGTACTAACCTTGCTTGTGGGGATATTTCCCCACAAGTTTCAAAAATTATTTATTTTTTACCTTTAGGTAAAGTAGCATTTAAAATAAATGCCAATAGTCCAGCAGGTATCAAACCAGTTGTTAATAACAATCCTAATTTAATTCCAAGATCTGGGACATGAGCAACAAACTCTGGAAATGCATATAAACCGATTCCAAATGAAAGTGATAAAGCTAATATTAAAATATTCCTTTGACTCATTTCTGATTTAGAAATTAATTTTATTCCTGCTCCTGCAATTAATCCAAACATAATAATTGCTGCACCTCCAATTACTGAGTCAGGCATAGCGGCAATGATACCACCTAACTTTGGAAACAATCCTAACAAAATTAAAATTACTCCCGCAACTGTTCCTACATGTCTACTAATTACTCCTGTGAATGCAACAAGACCTGCATTTTGTGAATAAGAAGTATTAGGCATAGCATTAAAAATTGAAGCAAAGGCTGTTCCAACTCCGTCAGCCATTATACCTCCAGAAAGTTCTTTATCGGTAGCTTCTCTATTTGCTCCACCCATTGTTGTTGCACTTATATCTCCAATAGTCTCAATTGTTGTTACTATAGACATAAAGAGCATTAATATTACTGCACCCCAAACAAAATCTATTCCATATTGTAACGGCATTGGAAATGCAAACCAATCAGCTGCAGCTATTTTGGCCCATCTGACTTCTCCTAATACGGCAGCAACTATAAACCCAGCTATTATTCCAATAAGAATAGAAGCTGCAGATACCATTCCTCTTCCTTTAAGGTTTGTTAAAAGCGCAACTATTAAAACAGTTCCAGCTATAGTTAAATGATGCCAGTTAGCAAAAATTTCAGGTTTATTGTTCATCAGCCATACTCCGCCTCCAGCATACTTAAATCCAACTTTAAGTAGACTAATTCCAATCATCAACACAACTATTCCTGTTACTAATGGTGGAAACATATGACGAATTGGTTTTAACATTTTACCAATCCATATTTGAAAAATTCCACCTATAAATGCAGCTGTAAAAATTGCACCCAATCCAAAAGCTTTAAAAGGTAACATTATTGGAATAAATGCAAAACTTGTACCTTGTATTATAGGAAGTCTTGAACCTACATTTTTATAGCCTACAGTTTGTATGATTGTTGCTACGCCTGCAGCAAACAAAGCCATTTGTATTAAAAAAATCTTCTCTCCGGTTGTACAAGTGTAACTGGATTATCTGCAGTAAGTCCCATAAGTTCAAAACCAATAATTGCAAGGAACAAACCTATACCTGCTCCAATTCCAAGTTTTAAACTTTTTGGAATTGAATTTATTAACCATGCTCTAATTGGTGTTAATGAAATTATTAAGAAGACTACACCCGCAACTAAAACAGCACCGAGCGCTTCAGCCGGTGTATATTTCATACCCAAACAAACACCATAAGCAATAAATGCGTTTATCCCCATTCCTGGTGCAAGTCCAACGGGCCAAGTTTTAGCGTAAAATGCAGCAATAAAACATGCTAAAGCTGCCGCTAAAGCTGTTGCTGTAAAAACACCACCAAAATCAAACCCACCGTCGGCAAGTATGACAGGATTCAAAAACATTATGTAAGCCATTGTCAAGAACGTCGACACCCCTGCAGTGACTTCTGTTTTAAAATCTGTCCTATGTTTTTTATAGTTAAAGTAGTTATCTAACATTAGACCTCCATTTTTATGTACAGTAGTTGATTCGAATGAAAAAATCT
>CACFSG010000012.1 GCA_902568875.1 uncultured Pelagibacteraceae bacterium | reverse complement strand
TTTATCATTATTAAACACTGTTAAATTTTTTGAAACAAAATATGGACTAGGAAATAAACCATAATTTATTTTATTATTAAATTTTACATTTATCTGATATTTTTTAAGAATCTGATTCTCAATTTCTTCTTGAATTAAGCTTTTATTATATGTTGTGGGAATTAAAAAATAAGCAATTGTCAAAATAACAATTGTAATAATAGCAAAAAAAACTCTATTATTATTACTATACGCAAATTTTTTAATATTTAATATAAAAGAACTTAATTTATTAAAAAAACTTTCTATATATTTATTTATAGATAAAATTTGTTTTCCAATTTTTTTAAAAGATAAATTTTCTTTTCGCATAAAAGTTGAGACAAGTTATAATTAAAAAAAAAAAATGTTAAACTCTGAATATTTAAAAAATCTAAATAAAGCTCAAAAAGAAGCCGTTATGTATCTTGACGGGCCCTTATTAATAGTAGCTGGAGCGGGTTCTGGAAAAACTAAAGTTCTTACAACTAGAATAGCTAATATAATAAAAGAAAAAAAAGCTTATCCAAATCAGATTTTAGCAGTCACTTTTACTAATAAAGCAGCAAGAGAAATGCAAATAAGAGTTAGTAAAATTCTTGGATCAGCAGCTACTGGGCTATCTTGGTTGGGAACTTTCCATTCTATTTGTGCTAAACTTTTGCGCAAACATGCCTCTGCTGTAAATCTAAATTCAAATTTTACTATTATTGATACTGATGACCAAATAAGACTTATAAAAAATATTTGTAAAGCTGAAAATATTGATATTAAACAATTATCACCTAAATATATTCTTGCAATCATTGACCGTTGGAAAAATAAAGGATTTTATCCAAACGAAGTTATTATAAATAAAAAAGATATTTATGAAAAAACAATATTACCAATATATAAAATCTATCAACAAAAATTAACTGATCTCAACTCGTGTGATTTCGGAGATTTAATTTTACATGTTGTAAAAATTTTAGAAAAAAATTCAGATATTAAAGATATTTATTCAAAAAACTTTAAATATATTTTGGTAGATGAATATCAAGATACTAATTTTATTCAAAGTAAGTGGTTAAAACTACTTGCAGAAAAAAATAAAAATATATGTTGTGTAGGTGATGACGATCAATCTATTTATAGTTGGCGAGGAGCAGAAATTAAAAATTTTTTAGAATTTGATAAAGTTTATAAAAATACAAAAGTAATTAAACTTGAAAAGAATTATAGATCTACTCAAAATATTCTTTCGGTTGCATCTAATTTAATTTCAAATAACCAAAATAGAGTGGGTAAAACATTAAAAACAACAATGGAAGAAGGTGAATTAGTTAAATTAAATTGTTATAAAAATGGAAAAGATGAAGCAATTGGAATTTCAGATGAAATTGAAAAAAATAAAAAAAAATTTTCCTACAATAATATTACTATACTTGTAAGAGCTATATTTCAAACAAGAGAATTTGAAGAGAGATTTTTAAAAATTGGATTACCTTATAGAATATTAGGTGGAACAAAATTTTATGAAAGAACTGAAATTAAAGACTGTGTTGCTTACTTAAGATTAATTTACCAGGAAAAAGATGATTTGGCTTTTGAAAGAATTGTAAATAATCCAAAACGTTCAATAGGAGATAATACTGTTAAAGTTATACATGAACATTCTAAAAAAAATAATCAATGTTTAGAAATTTCATCAAAAAAAATGATTCAAGAAAACTTAATAAAGCCCAAAGCAAAAATTGGTTTAACTTCATTTTTAAATTTACTTTCAAAATGGAGAAATGATTTACTAATAAAAAAAATAAATCATGTTAAATTACTTCAAATTGTACTAGATGAGTCTGGATATTCATTAATGCTTAAGAATAAAAAAGATATTGAAAATGAAAATAGACTTGAAAATATAAAAGAATTGTTAAGTGCAATGAAAGAATTTGATAATTTAGAAAGTTTTTTAGAACATGTTTCTTTAGCTACATCGGTAGATCAAGAATGGGAAGGAGAAAAAATAAACATGATGACTATGCATGCAGCAAAAGGTTTAGAATTTGAAATGGTTTTTTTACCGGGATGGGAAGAAGGTCTTTTCCCTCACCAAAAATCTATAGAAGAAAAAGGTCAAAAAGGTCTAGAAGAAGAAAGAAGATTAGCTTATGTGGGTTTAACTAGAGCAAAAAAAAAAGCAATAGTTTCTTTTTCTACGAATAGATTTTATCAAGGTGATTGGATTGACAGTATGGCATCAAGATTTATTGACGAACTTCCTGAAAAATATTTAGAAAAAAATTCTTTTTTTAATGAAAATGAAGAAGAATTAAATGAGTTTGATTTTAATCAAGATTTTGAAAATAACGATAATATTAATAGTCCTGGATGGATAAGATATCAAAAGAGAATAAAATAAAGTGATTAAAAAAATTCAAATTTTAAGAAATAAATTTAAAAAATATAATATTGATGGATATATCGTTCCTAAAAATGATGATTATTTTACAGAGTATTCTAAAATTAACCGATTAAAAATTATATCAAATTTTAGCGGTTCCGCAGGGCTTGCTATTATTTTAAAAAAGAGAAATTATTTATTCACTGATGGTAGATATACCATTCAAAGTCAAATCGAATCTGGAAAAAATTTCCAAATAATAAATTTTGAAAAATTAATTAATTGCAATTTATTTAAAAATCTTAAATTGGGAATCGATCCTAAACTTTTTACATATCAACAAATTAAAAAGTTTTTTTTAAAAAATAACAAAGTGAAATTTATAAATAAAAATTTAATCGATGAAATTCAAAAACAAAAAGTAGATGACTCTTTTCCATTCTTTTCATTAAAAAAAAATATAGTTGGGGAAAGCATTAACTCCAAATTAGATAAAATTTCTAAATATCTTAAAAAAAAAAAATCAGATTATATTTTTATAAGTTCCCCAGAAAATGTTGCATGGATTTTAAATATAAGAGGTGGAGATGGACCCAATAGTCCTATACCTAATTCTAGGTTAATAATAAGTAAAACAAAAAAAATCTTCTTAATTAGTAAAATAAAAAAATGTAAAAAACTTTTTAGAGAAAAAATTATAAGATCAAATGAATTTATAGATACTAAGGAATTTCCAAAGAAAATTTTAAATCTTAAAGGCAAAAGTTTTATTATTGATAGTAGCTCCTGCTCAATTTTTTATGAAGATATTATTAAATCAAAATTTAAAATTATAAAAGGAGAAGATCCAACCTATCTTTTAAAAGCAATAAAAAATAAAACTGAAATTAATAATATGAAAAAAGCTCATATATTAGATGGTATAGCTTTAACAAAATTCATCTATTGGATAAAAAATATTAATAAAAAACAAATTACAGAAGTAGATGCACAAAATAAATTAGAAAAATTTAGATCAATGAATAAAAGCTTTCTGTATCCTAGCTTTGATACAATTGCTGGTTCAGGAAAAAACGGAGCTATAGTTCATTATCGTGCTAATAAAAAAAATTGCAGAATTATAAAAAATAAAGATATTTTTTTATGTGACTCTGGAGGCCAGTATAAATATGGAACAACTGATGTCACTAGAACAATTTGTTTTTCTAAACCAAGTCAAAATATTAAAAATATTTTTACACAAGTTCTAAAAGGTCATATTGCTGTAGCTACTACTAATTTAAATAAAGATAATATAGGCAAAAAAATTGATAAAAGAGCTAGAAAATTTCTTAAACAAAATAATTTAGATTATGCTCATGGAACTGGCCATGGAGTTGGGTTTTTTCTAAATGTTCATGAAGGACCTCAATCAATCTCAAAAATAAATAAGGTCAAAATAAAAGAAGGCATGATTTTGAGTAATGAACCAGGATATTATAAAAAAAATAGGTTTGGTATTAGAATTGAAAACTTGGTTTATGTAAAAAAAGCAAATAAAAAGATTTTCTTTGAAAATTTAACCTTGGCTCCAATTGAAAAAGATTTAATCAATTTTAAACTCTTAACATTATCAGAAAAAAATTACTTATTTAAATATCATTTAAATGTCTATTCAAATATTTCAAAATATTTGAACTTAAAAGAAAAAAAATGGCTAACTACTTTTATTTAGTAACTTAATCCATTCAGATTGCTTTAAAATCTTTATATTTAATTCTTTTGCAGCCTCTATTTTTCTTTTAGTAGGTTTTTCTCCAACAATTAAATAATCAAGTTTTTTAGAAACATTACTTATTATCGAGCCTGAATTTTTTTCAATTAAAGATTTAGCTTCAGCTCTGCTAATACCATTTAATTTACCAGTAAACATAAATATTTTATTACTTAAAAGACCATCTTTTTTAATTTCTATCGCATTTTTTATATTAAGAATTTTTTGAAGATCATTAAGAACTTTTAAATTAGTTTTGTTTAAAAAAAAATTTTTTACAGAATTAATTTGTGTTTCACCAATACCATCAATATTTAATAAATCATTTAATTTGATCTCATCAGAAAGATTAAGAAAATTTTCTGAAAATTTTAATGTTTTAGCAATTAATTTTGCATTCTCAAACCCTATATGTCTTATTCCAAGAGAATAAATAAATCTTTCAAATGAGATATTTTGTTTTTCTTTAATTGCATATTTTAAATTTGCAACTGATTGTCTACCCCAACCATCTAAAGACTCAATTTTTTTGAAATTTAAATTAAATATATCTTGTGGTAATCTAATTAATTTTAAATTCCAAAAATTTTCAACAATTTTTTTTCCAAGACCATCAATGTTAAATGCCTCTTTGGACACAAAATGTTTAATTTTTTCTATTGCAACTTTTTCACACTCATAGCCTTCACTTGAACATCTTCTGATCGCATCTTTTTTTTTAGTAATAGAATTATATTCTTTAATCGTTTTTGCCCCACAAGAAGGACAATTTAAAGGAAAAATATATTTTTTTAATTCTTTTGTTCTTTTTTTTAAATCTACTTTAATAATATGTGGTATTACATCTCCAGCTCTTTCAACAACTACGGTATCTCCTATTCTTATATCTTTTCTTACTATCTCATCTTCATTATGTAGTGTTGCATTAGAAACAACTACTCCACCAATATTTATAGGTTTTATTTTTGCAACTGGTGTTAAAGCTCCAGTTCTTCCTACCTGAATATCAATATTTAAAATTTTTGAAACACCATTATTAGCTGAAAATTTGTGTGCTATTGCCCACCGTGGTGAATTTGCTACATTGCCTAATCGCTTCTGTAATTCAAAACTATTAATTTTATAAACAATTCCATCAATATCAAAATCTAACTCACTTCTTTTTTTTTCAATTTCATAATAATTTTTCATTAAATTTTGAACACCTTGTAAAGTTTTATTAAATGGATTTGTTTTAAAACCCCATTCATTCAACTTTTGTAAATATTCATTTTGTTTATTTATTTTTATTCCTTTTTCATATCCATAAGTATAAGCTATAAATTTAAGTGGAATTTTTTTAGTATCTTCAGGATTTTTTTGTCTTAAAGAGCCTGAGGCAGCATTTCTGGGGTTTGCAAATTTATTTTTTAATTTTTCAAAATCTTTATTTTGTATAAAAACTTCTCCTCTTATATCAATTTCAATTGGAAAATCTTTTGCTAAAATATTTTTAGGAATATCATTAATTGTTTTTAAATTTTGAGTAATATCTTCTCCTTCTTTTCCATCGCCTCTGGAAAGACCCGTAACGAATTTACCTTTTTTATAAATCAATGAAGCTGAAATACCATCTATTTTTGGTTCTGCACTATATTCAACTTTAAAAGATTTACTTTCATCTAAAAAATTAATTATTTTTTTCTCAAAATTAATTAAATCCTCCTCGCTAAATGCATTAGAAAGTGAAAGCATTGAAACTCTATGAAAAACTTTTTTAAAATTTTTTGAGGGTTTGAAACCAACTATTTTAGATGGTGAATCTTCACTTTTTAGAAAATTGTATTTTTTCTCTAATGAAAGTAACTGTTTCTTAATTTTATCATACTCTTGATCATTAACCAGGGGTTTACTAAGTTCGTAATAATGTTTGTTTAGCTTAATTAAATTTTGGATTTTATTATAATACTCTTTCTTAATTTTTTTTTTATCCATCTCAGTCCATAAGAGATTTAAATTTTTTTATAATATTGCTGCTCTTTTTTTTATAAGTTTTTAATCTCTTCTTTTTTTTTACTTCATAGTTTTTATTAAATAAACTATAAGAATTTTCATACCATTTTGAAGATTGATAATTATATCCCAATAATTTTGCATATTTTTCTGCTTCATCAATTAAGCCTATAGTATAATAAACTTCCACCAATCTGTGCAAAGCCTCTTCGGCATAAATTGTTGTATCATAATCATCAATGATTGTTCTAAATCTATTTATAGCAGGTATCCATTTTTTTTTATCAAAATAATATCTACCTATATACATTTCTTTAGCTGCAAGAATATCATCTATTAAATCTATTTTAAATTCAGAATCTAAAGCATATTCAGTATTTGGATAATTTTTTACAATAATCTGAAAATTTTTCTTTGCTTTAATAATAGATTGTAGGTCTTTTTTTTCATCTACAATTTGTTCATAATAACAAATTGCGAGTAAGTAATAAGCATACTCTAAATTTTTATGTAAAGGATAAACTTTTAAAAATCTTTCTAGTTCTGCTATTGCATCGCCATAATAATCTTGAGTATAATAGGAATATGCAGCCATTAAGGCTGATTTAGGTGCCCATTCTCCTTGTGGAAACAATATCTCTGCTTCATTAAATTTTTTTGCAGCATACAATACATCTCCAGCCTCTAAGGCTTCTAATCCACTTTGATACGCCTCAATTACTTGTAGGTCTAAACTTTTTTCTTTAATAGTCGATTTCTTAAGTTCTTCTTTAGAACAAGAACTAAAAAAAACTAGAAAAATAAAAAAAATAAAAATCTTTAATCTAAACATATTAGTTTTATATAGATTTAAGTGACAATTTAAAAGATCTATATAATTTATGCTATAGATCTTAGTAGATTTTTATTTATTATTGTATGTGGAAGATTTCTTTCTTGGATTTCAATAATTGAAAAGTTTTCTTTATTTTCAAATACTTTTTTTAATAAATGGTTCGTTAGATAATGACCTCCTTGAGAACAATTTATGCTTGCAATAATTCTATAACCACTAGTATAAAGATCGCCAATGCAATCAAGTATTTTATGATTCACAAATTCTTTTGGGTTTCTAAGTTTTTCTTTATTTAATATTTCATTACCTTTTACAACAATTGCGTTATCTAAACTACCGCCTTTCGCTAAACCATTTTTCTTAATTTTTTCAATATCTTCAAACAAACAAAAAGTTCTAGAATTAAAAATATCTCTTAAATCATCTTCGTAAACATTAATTTTATTTTTTTGGTTTCCAATTACAGAATTTTTATATCTTAATTTAAAATTAATATCTAAGCTTAGTTTAGATGGTTCAATCGATATTGATCTTTTACCATCATTAAAAATTACTTTCTTTTTAATTTTAATAATCTTAATTGGAACTTCACTTTTTTTTAATCCAGATATAGTTAATTTCTCAATAAATTCTTTAGCAGAGCCATCTAAAATTGGAACTTCTTCATTATCAATTTCCACTAATGCATTATCAATTCCTAATCCAAATAATGCACCCATTAAATGTTCAATTGTTGAGACTTTTACACCATACTCATTTGATATAGTTGTGTTTAATGAGGTATCACTTACATTTGCAAAACTTGGAAAAATTAAATTATTAGTCTTTAAATCAACTCTCTTAAAAATAATTCCTGTATTTGGATCTGATGGTTTAACACAAACCTTAGCAAATTTACCATTGTGAAGACCTACTCCACTGAAGTTTACAGCCTTATTTATTGTTTTTTGGTTTAGTAAAGTCACTTGAGTGTTTTAATGCTCTGTGTTGAAAAACTGAAAACAAGTAATGTTACTGAAAAATTCAAGTTAACTGAAAAAATCAAAAAATTTTTCAAAAAAACCCTTATTTTTTGAGGTTTTATTAATTAATAATACCTCATTAGCATTATAACCTGATATTATTCTGCTTGCAGTTGTAAACAAATCGGAATGATCCCTATCAAAAAAATTTTCAATATAGCTAGCACATAAAACTTGATTTATTAAAATTTGGTATCTTTTTAGTACTATTTCCAGATCTTCAATTAAGTTTTTAGAAAGACAAATAAATTTTACATCTAAGGAAAAATTATCACAATTTAAGTTATCAGGTAGAAAAGAATAATTTTTGTTATCAATCTTGTAATTTTCTATTAACATATGAATTATCTTTTTATCTTGATAATTTAATTGACATAAATTTTTTAAATCATTTAAGGGATACGATAAAGTTTTAGAGTTGATAAGATGACCATTATTGTCTTTTCTTATAGAAATTTCAATTGGAAAAAATTCTTTACTATCAAGAATTATAAAAATATTTTTTATAAAATTTTTTAAAATTTTTTCTACTTTAAAAATATTTTTATCAAGAAAGTCATTTAATCTTTTAAATTTTAATTCATCAAAACTATCATCTAATATCATTTGTTCTTTATAAATAATTTTACGAGTAGTGTTCTGAATAACACAAATAATTAATTTTTTGTTATTTATAAAAAGATATGTTTCAAAATTTAATTCATTGTCCATTTACAATTACCTGATTTTTTTGACGAACATCAATTGATTTAATATTTTTAAATTTTTCATTATTTAGTAGACTTAATGATAAGTCTAAAGACTCAACTAATTTTTCACTGGGTAGTTTTATTAAAATTCCAGATTTTATTTCTATATCCCATCGACCCGAAGAAAAAAAAAATAGATTTTTTACTTCATTATAATTTAAATTTGAATTATCAATAAACTTTTTTAACTCCAGCAATTTGCTAATATCTAAATCACCAAAAATGTAAGGTAAATTTTCAGAATTATTTTTTGTTTCTATTAATTTTCCATTTGAACCAACATAAAAATTTCTGCCATTTTTGTTAACATAAGCTAAAAATTGAGTTTGAATAATCTTTATTTTTAACGATGAGGGATATTTTTTAAAAATTGAATATTCTTCAATTAAATTATTAGCACTTAACAATTCTCTTATTTGAAGTTCATTCAAAAAAAACAAAGAATTCATTTTAAAAAACTCTAAGCTTTTTAAAAATTCACTATTATCTTTTTTTTCTAATCCTTCTATTTCAATTGTATCAATTTTTGGAAATTTTAATTTACTTAAATTTTTATTATTAAGTGTACCTAGTATTATAAATAAAAAAAAATATAATAAAATTTTTCTATTTATTTGTTGAGGCATCTTTTAAAATCAATTCTATAAGTTTAATAAAACTTATACCATAAAATGCTGCTATCTCTGGTACCAAAGAAAGTCTAGTCATTCCTGGTTGAGTATTAATTTCTAAAAGATAAAATTTATCTCTATAATATTTAAAATCTGATCTAGTGACTCCCCTACAACCAACTAAATTATGTATTTTTAAAGCTATATTCATTACCTCATTATATTTTTTTTTTGATATGTTAACTGGAATTATATGTTTTGTTTTAGCTTTAGGATTATATTTAGCTTGATAATCATAAAATTTTCTTTTTGGTTTTAATTCAATAGCACCTAATTTTTTAGAACCAATTATTGCTGCTTGTATTTCTCTGCCAGGAATAAATTTTTCAATAATTATTTTTTTATAATGTTTCAAAAATTTCAAATTTTTTATAATATTCATTTTAGTACATATAAAAACATTTACACTTGAGCCCTCATTTATGGGTTTTATGACAACTGGAAATTTTAGTTTTTTTTCAATTAATCTAATTAAATTTTTTTTCGATTCATCAAATGAATAAATTAAATATTTTGGTGTTAGTACTTTATTTTTAATAAAAATTTTTTTTGATAATACCTTATCCATAGCAATAGCAGATGAAATTATACCTGAATGTGTATAAGGTATATTTATACTTTCTAATATTGTTTGAATATAACCATCTTCACCAAATTGACCGTGTAAAGCATTAAAAATAATATTTGGTTTAAATGATTTTATAACATTATGTAATTTAAAGTTTGGCTCTGCAATCTTTACAGAATAATTATTTTTTTTAAGTTCTTTAGCTACTTGTTTTCCAGTATCAAGACTTACTATCCTTTCTTTAGATATACCGCCAGAAATTATTAAAATTTTTTTTTTCAATTTACTCCAATATTTTAATTTCTTTTTCTAAACTAATTCCAGTCTTTTCTAAAACATTTTTAGATACAAATTCAATTAGTTTTGTCATATCATTAAAACTTGCATTTCCTTTATTTACAAAAAAGTTGCAATGTTTATCTGATATACATGCATCTCCAAAACTTTTATCCAATGGAACAGACTCCTTGATAAGTTCCCAAACTTTTTTATTCGTTTGTAAAACTGGATTCTTAAAAGTACTGCCGCTTGTTTTTATTCTAGTTGGTTGTGTTTTTTTTTTTTCAGCTTTTAGTTTATCTGTTTTATCTTTAACTATAGACGACTCAGTTTTTATTCCTTTAAAAGAAGCACTTAAGAAAATTAATTCATCAGATAAATTGTTTTTTCTATATTCAAATTTAATATCCTTTCGAGGAATAGTTGTAACATTACCTAATTTATCAATTGTTTGAATAGATAATAATATATCTTTAAACTCTTTACCAAAACAGCCAGCATTCATTCTTATTCCACCACCAACAGTACCTGGTATACAAGATAAAAATTCAAATCCACTTAAATTATTATTAATTGCAAAATCTGACAAGGCTTTATCTAAAACACCACTTCCGGCAATTATAATATCTTCCCCGAGTAAAGAAATATTGTTAAAATTATTACTTAACTTTATAACTATGCCATCAAATAAATTATCTGTTATTAAAGTGTTTGAACCTGCCCCAAGAATAAATATTTTTTCATTATTATTAATTTTTTTTAAAAAATTTACTAATTCTTTTAAATTTTCAGCCTTATAAAAAACCTTTGTTTTTCCACCAATATTAAACCAATTTTTTTTTTTCAAATCATATTCGAATCTTACGTTATTTCCAAATTCACTTAACAATTTTTTTAATTGACTAGTTTTCATTTCATTAATTCTGGAAGCTCTCTCATCCAATTTGAAATAGAACCAGCACCCATTCCAATGACAATTTTTTTTCCATACATATTTTTCTTAAGAAATTTTGCTAATTGATTCTTGTTATGAATTAAAAACAGTTTTACTTTTGAATTTTTTATTATTTCTTTTGCAAAATTAAGATAATTAAATCCTAATTTAATTTTCTCTCCTGCTGTATACACTGGACATAAAACAACGGTATCAGCATTTTTAAAAGCAAAAGAAAATTCTTTTCTTAAATCTTTTAACCTTGAAATTCTATGTGGTTGAAATACACAAACTTTATCATAAGCTTTATAAACCTTATTAATTCCATCTAACACAAATTTGATTTCTGTAGGGTGATGAGCGTAATCATCATAAAAATCTATTTCATTATATGTAAAAATTTTATTAAATCTTCTTTGAACTCCTTTAAAATTTAACAATCCTTTTTTAATATTTAAAGTAGAAATACCAATTGTAAGAGCGACGGCTACAGCTGCCACTGAATTTCTTACATTATGAATACCCAATAAAGGTATTTTTATCTTTTTTAACATGAATCTTTTTTTATTTGGAAGATTTACTAATAAATCAAATTTAGTAAATTTTTTATTTTGACGAATATTTTTTATTAAAAAATTTGATCTAGGATTTAACCCATATGTATAAAAATTTTGATTTCTTAATTTTTTAACAATTTCACTATTAATCTTATCATCAATACAAATAAATGATTTTCCAAATGAAGGAACTTTTTCAATAAATTGAATAAAATAATTTTTAAGTTCTTCCATAGATTTATAAAAATCCATGTGTTCTCTATCTATATTTGTAATTATTGAATAAGTAGGTGGGATATGTATAAAGCTTCCATCAGACTCATCGGCCTCTAAAACTGACCAATCACTCTTTCCAAGTTTTGCAGTATTTTTTATTGAATTTATTACACCGCCATTAATAATTGTAGGGTCTAACTTAGTTTTTTGAAAAATTGAAGCCACTAAAGAAGTTGTGGTGGTTTTTCCATGCGAACCAACAATAACTATATTTTTCATTAAAGAAACGCTATGTGCTAACATTTTACCTCTTGTAATTATGGGTAAATTTTTTCTTTTTGCCTCAATCATTTCCGGATTATTTTTTTTAATAGCTGAAGAAATTACAACTATTGTTGCATTTTTAAGATTTTGTTTTTTTTGACCTATAAAAACTTTAATTTTTTCTTTTTTTAATCTTTCAATATTTTTGTTTAAAAATAAATCGCTGCCTTGAACTTTAAATCCCTTACCTTTCATTATTAATGAAAGCCCACTCATCCCTATACCACCAATTCCAACGAAATGAATGACTTCAGTTTTTGCTAATTCAATTTTCATTTACAGCTTTTAATATTTTTTGATTAACATTAATCCAAGTATTTTGGTAATTTAATTTTTTTAAATTCTCCTTTTTTTTTGTAAAATTAGTTTTATTTTCAAGAATATCTTTTAAAAACTCCTCTATTTTCTCATTAAAAAATTTTTGATCCATTATCCAGCAACAATCCTTGTCTTTATAAAAATTAGCATTCTCATATTGATGATTATCTTTCGATGTTGGTAAAGGAACCGCTATAAATGGTATATTTAAAACTGACAATTCAGCCAAAGTTGAAGCTCCTGCTCTAGTTATACAAAGATCTGATTGATAAATAATATTTTCAAAGTTTTTATTAAAACTAAAAATTGAATTTTCAATATTATTTTTTGAATAAAAATCTTTTAAATTAGAAATATTTTTTTCACTAGTCTGTTGTGTAATTTTAAATGGAAATTTTTTTGAAATATTAATAATTGATTTTTTTAAATTATCATCAAAAATACTAGCGCCCTGACTACCTCCTACAATTAATAAATTAAACTTGTCATTTTTTGAAGAAGATTGATTTAATTTATAAATTTTTTTTCTAACTAAAGGATAAATGATTACCATTTTATTTTTGTGTTGTATGGGAAAATTTTTAATTTTCTCTGTATAACAAAAAATCTTTAAACAAGAATTCAAAAAATATTTATTTGCTCTACCCAAAACTTGATTAGGTTCAAATAAATAAATTTTTAATTTAAGTAATTTGGCTGCTAAAATAAGAGGTAAAGACATATATCCTCCAGTAGAGAATAGTTTTTCAATTTTTTTATTTTTTAATAAAAAAAATGATTTAATAGTTAAAAATAAAATTATAACTAGATTAAATGGTAATAAAAAAATATTATTTAATTTTGGTGTATTAATAATTTTATATTCATATTTGTCTTTATCTAAATAACTCAAACCTCTCTTATCAATTGAAATAGTTACATTTGCCTCTTTAACTAAGTGTTCATAAAGTATTGAGGCAGGTATTACATGACCTCCTGAACCACCTGTTGTAATTAAAAAACTTTTTTTCATTTCAATTAATTTTTCTTTTTGTCAAATTCAAAATTATTCCTGATAAAATTGAAATACTTACTATGGAAGACCCTCCATAACTTATAAAAGGAAGTGTCATTCCTGTTGTTGGAAATAATCTTATATTAACTCCTATATGTATCATTGCTTGCATCAAAATAAGGCTTATAGACCCCACCAATATTAATTTTGTTCTTTCATCATTTTCTAAATAAACTTTTTTAAATACCGAATAAATAAATATTAAAAATAACAATAGAATTAAAATTATGGCAATAACACCAAACTCCTCAGAAATAACAGAAATAATGTAGTCTGTATGAGCTTCTGGTACTCTATTTTTTAAAGTTCCTTCTCCAATTCCCTTTCCAAAATAACCTCCACTTATAATTGACTCAATTGCTTTATCTGATTGAAAATTATGCGTACCAGTTTCTGTATCAAAAAAAGATAGCAATCTATTTTTAATATAAACAAACTTAGAAACAAAAAAGACTAAATAAAAAAATATTAAAATTAAAACAGAAAATAAAATTATTAAAAAAATCATACTTATTCCTGAGGTAAAAATTAAAATTAACCAAGTAAAAAAGATTAATAGTGTTTGTCCTATGTCAGGCTGCATAACTAATAATAAAGCTATTAACAAAGTTATTAAAAATGAAAATGCATACTTAAAATAAATATTATTATATTTTTGGTTACTCAAAATTAAACTTATAAAAATAATTAAAAAAGGTTTAACTAATTCAATTGGTTGAAATCTAGGTAATAAGTATAAATCAATCCATCTTTTTGAACCTTTGACTTCTATTCCTGTAATAGGAACTAAAAATAAAAAAATTAATGAAAATAAAAAAATAATAATCGAAAACTTTAAAAGTTTTTCTTGACTAATTGAAGAAAGAAAAAAAATTATGATTATTCCTAAAAAAATAAAAACTAAATGTTTAAAAAAAAATGAATAATCATTAGTATCCAATTTATCTGAGACTATTAAAGAAGTTGATACTAGTGAAAAAAATAGTCCTGTAACGAATAATAAAATGATTAAAGAAAATATGAATTTATCAATATTTTTCCACCATTCATAATATATGCTATATATTGATCTTTTTTCCATTCAAATATTTCTTAATTAACTTATTAAAATAAAATCCTCTATCTTCAAAATTTTTAAAACTGTCAAATGATGCAGCACATGGACTAAACAATATAGTCTGGTGGATTAATTTTTTCCTTTTAATAAGTCTAAAAACATTTTTTAAAGCATTATTTAAATTATAAAAATTTTTAAATTTTATTTTGCCCTTTAGTTTTTTATTAAAAAATTTTTTATTTTTACCATAGATGAAGGCTTTAATTTTATAAAAATATTTTTTTGATAAATTAAATTTATCTCCTTTTTTATGAATGCCTCCTAACAACCAATAAATATTGGAATTTGATTTTAAAATACCGATAGAAGAAGAAAAACTTGTAGATTTTGAATCATTTATAATTGTTAAATTATGTTTCTTATAAATAATTTGTTGACGGTACTTTAGTCCTTTAAAGTTTTGAATTGTTTTAATTAATAAATCATTTTTAAGATTTAATTTTTTTGATAATTCTATTACAAATGATAAATTTTCCTTATTAGCTTCAGTTAAAAAACAATTATTATCAATATTCTTTAAAAATTTTTTAATTTTTTTAGTATTAACTTTAATTATTCTACTATTAAATTTGTTTAATCTTAATTCCCTATTAATTAATGAATCGTCTTTTTTTACAAATGCTAAATGACTTTTAAATTGACTTTTTAATAATTTAAATTTTGCTTTAACATATTTATTAATAGTCTTATGTCTTTCAATATGATCCGGTGATAAATTTAATATTACAGCATATTTGGATCTAAAAATCTTACTATATTCCAACTGATAAGAAGAAGCTTCAATTATAAAAATTGTTTTTTTTTTTACTTTTTTTACAGATAAAATAGGATTTCCAATATTTCCAACTAATTTTACATCAAATTTTTGATTTAACAAAACCTCATACAAAAGTTGACACGTTGTGGATTTTCCGTTTGTACCAGTAATTGTAATACAATCATTTTTATAAAATGAATAAAATACGTCTAAATCAGAATAAATCTTATTATTATTATTTTTTAAAAATTTAGATAATTTACATTTATTAATATCAATACCTGGACTTAAAATTATTTGATCAAAATTTAACTTTAAAATATTTTTGTAACTAATTAGATTTTTTTTTATATTTAAAGATTTAATATTTGATTGAAAATCATCATATAAAAAAATATCACTTTTATTTTTTAAAAATTTAAAAGTTGATAAGCCGCTTTTTCCTAAACCATATATCAATATTTTTTTATTTAAAAAAATATTCAAATTCGTAGCCATTATCTTAATTTAAGTGTAGCTAAACCAATCATTGCTAAAATAATTGAAATAATCCAAAACCTAATTACTACAGTTGATTCTGGCCAACCTTTCTTTTCAAAATGGTGATGTATCGGAGCCATTTTAAATATTCTTTTTCCTGTAAGTTTAAATGAAATTACCTGAACCATTACTGAAACTGCCTCTAAAACAAAAAGGCCTCCTGTAATTGCTAAAACAATTTCATGTTTAGTTATTATACCTACGGCACCTAAAGATCCTCCTAGGGATAATGAACCTGTATCTCCCATAAAAATTTTTGCTGGGGGAGCATTAAACCATAAAAAACCTAAACATGAGCCTATGATTGCCCCACAAAAAATTGAAATTTCTCCTGTTCCTTCAATGTAAGGTATTTGTAGATAGTCTGAGAATACTATATTTCCAGTTACGTAACTTATAAAAGCAAAACAAGCTGCAACCAATATTACTGGTACTGTAGCCAAACCATCTAAGCCATCTGTAAGATTAACAGCATTAGATGAACCAACAATTACAAATATTGCAAAAGGAATAAAAAACCAGCCAAGATCAATTATTAAATTTTTAAAAAATGGAAAATATAAATTAGTCATATCTTGATAATCTACAAAATAAACAAAAAAACTAATTCCTATAATTGCTAATATAATTTGTAAAAATATTTTTAACTTAAATGAAATTCCAGAAGAGTTGCTTTGCTTAATTTTTTTATAATCATCAAAAGCTCCAAGTAATCCAAAAGAAATTGAAATATATAAACAAAATAAAATATTAATGTTTGATAAATCTCCCCAACATAATACTGATACTAATAAGCCTAATAAAATAATCACACCACCCATTGTTGGAGTACCAATTTTTTTTACAATATGATCCTCCGGCCCATCATCACGAATAGGATTTAAAATTTTTTGATTTGAAAAAAATTTTATAAATGGACCTCCAAAGATTAAAACTATGACCAAAGATGTAAAAACTGATAAACCAGTTCTAAATGTCAAATATTTAAAAACATTTAAAAATCCAAAACTATCTACAAAATTTAATAAAAATTGATAAAGCATTAATTTAACCCTCTTAAATCTTTTACTATCTTATTGAAACCTGTCGCATTTGAGGCTTTGATCATTAAATAATCATTATTATTTAAATCATTTTTAATCAATTCAATAATTTGAGATTTACTATGCAAAATTCTTCCCTTTTTAGTTTTTGAGAGTCTCTTAAATATGGAGATTGCGTTGTTTCCTTTAACAAAAACTTTATCAACTTTAGTTTTATTTATTATAGGTACAATAGATTGATGTAGTTTTTTAGAGTGACTTCCAAGTTCTAGCATATCCCCAAGTAAGAGATATTTTTTTGATTTATTTGTATCAATCTTATCATAATTAAGTATTGCAGATTTAAGAGATAAAGGATTTGAATTATAACTTTCATCTATTAAGTTAATATACTTATTATTTATTTTAAGCTTAAAAAAATCTCCTCTACCTACAGGTATTTCAAAATTTAGAAAAATATTTTTGTCTAATTTTAATATGTCTACATAAATACTCATTACAGTCAAAGCAGCTAAAATGTTATAAATATTGTTTTGAAAATCATTAGAAATTAAAAAAAATTTTTTAAAATTATTTATTTTGATATTAATTTTATAATTTTTACCTTCTCTTTTTATATTTAAAAATTTAACATCTGATTTTTGACTTTTGATACCAAAAGAAATCACTTTTAGATTATTTTTTAGAGCTATTTTTTTATGTAATTTAAAAAAATTATCATCTGCATTTAATACAACATAGCCTTTTGATTTAGTATTATGAATAATTTCAGATTTAGCTAAAGCAATTTGATTTATATTTCTAAAATTTTTTATATGAGCATAATTAATATTTGTTATGACACTAACATCTGGTCGTATAATTTTAGATAAATAATCTATCTCACCTTTTTTATCCATACCAACTTCTAAAATTCCATAATCATCATTTTGATTTAAATTAAAAAGACTCAAAGGTACTCCATATTTATTATTATATGATTTTGGAGAAATACTAACTTTAGAAATTTTCTTTAAAGAGTTTCCTAATAATTCTTTTAAAGTAGTTTTTCCACAACTACCAGTTATAGCAATTATTTTGGAATTGATATTTTTTCTTAAAATTTTTGAAGTATCTGTCAAAAATTTAAGTGTATCTTTAACTTTAATCTGACGCCTTTTATTCAAATTGTTTTGAACTTTATTAACAATAGCTAGTGATGCTCTTCTTTTAAATGATTGTTTTACAAATCTATTTCCATCATTTTTTTTTCCCTTTATTGCAAAAAAAATATCATTTTTTTTAACCTCTTTAGAATTAATTCTTGCCTGTCTTAAAAATAAAGAAGATGAAAATTTTTTATAACCAGATACTTCTTTAATTACATTTAATTTAAAATTATTTGATAAATTTAAATTCTTAATCTTAATTGCACCTAAAATTATTCTTTTATCTGAGAAATAAATTTTTCTTTTACCAATATCTTGAATTTTTTCATGTCCCTTACCTGCTACTAGCAAAATTTCACCTATATTCAAATTTTTAATAGCTTCTGAAATAGCTTTTGCTCTATTTGAAATCTCTATAACTTTTTTTCTTTTTATTCCTTTTTTTATATCTCTTCTAATTTTATTTGGGTTTTCATATCTTGGATTGTCATCAGTAAGATATATTTTATCAGAATGATCATCGGCAATTTTTCCCATTTTAGATCTTTTATTTTGATCTCTGTTACCACCGCATCCAAATAATAAAGTAATATTTTTATCTGGAAATTGTTCTCTCAAATTTAAAAGACATGTTTTCAGAGCTTCTGGAGTATGTGCGTAATCAAGAATTACTTTTGATTGATTTTTAATTTTACCAATTTTTTCAAATCTTCCATCAACTGATTTAAGTTTTGGAATACTTGTTAAAATTTTCTTTAGATCTATATTGCTTTTTACTGCTGCAATAATTGCCATCAAGATATTTTTTATTTGAATTTTTCCTATTAAGTTAAGATTTATATTTTTTATAGAATTTTTATATCTTATTCTTAGTACTTGAGACTCACCATCAAAATAATGTGATAAAATTTTGAAATTATTTTTTTTGCAATTTAAAGTATGTAGTCTTAAACCTTTATTTATTGAAATTTTTTTAATTTTTTTGAACTCAGGTATTTCATCATCTGTTATTATATTGCCTCTTTTTTTTAAAAGATTCTCAAATAGATAAAGTTTTGCTTTTAAATAATTTTTTAAATTTTTATGATAATCTAAATGATCTTGAGATAAATTTGTAAATATTCCTGAACTAAATTTTAAACCATCTAACCTATTTTGTTTAAGACCATGACTTGATGCTTCCATAATAACATTGTCTATTCTTTGATCTTTAAGTTTTTTTAATATTTGTCCTAATTGTAATGGATCAATAGTTGTATTTAATAAATTAAAATTAATCTTATTTGATTTAACTCCTAAAGTCCCAATTGAGGCAACTTTTTTATTATTCAATTTAAGTATTTGATAATAAAAATTTGCAATAGATGACTTTCCATTTGTTCCAGTGACAGCGATAAGATTCTTAGGAATTTTTTTATAAATCTTAAATGAAACTTCAGCAAGTAATTTTCTTATATTTTTAGTTTGAATAAATAAAATTCCATTTTGAAATTTTTTTATTTTTTTTTCACTGACAATAATTCTTGAGCCTTTTTTTATTGCAGTTGATATAAAATTATTACCATCAATATTGTTACCTTTTATTGCAAAAAAAATATAATTTTTTTTTACTTTTGAACTTTCAAAAGAAATACCTGAAAAAAAAACTTTTCTGAATTTTTTATCAATATTTGGAATATAGTCTTTGAGCTGCATTTCTTAATTAACTTCAGTGTACTTTGTGGCTAAAATAGGTCCAATTTTCTCTACAATTTGACCAGTTACTTCAACGCTGGTCCAGCCAGCGGTATTAAATGGAGTACCTTTATATTTAATATTTGATCCATCTCTGTAATGATAGATGTAATCTTTATTAATTTTTGGTTCATCAAGCATAATAGCAAAAACAAATTTTGGTTTAGAAGTTGGAAAAATGGATACAAAAGTATTAATTTTTTTCTTTGAATAACCTCCCATAATACTTTTTTGAGCTGTTCCTGTTTTTCCTCCAATTTCATAACCATCTACATTAGCTAAAGATGCTGTTCCTTCTTTGGTTGTGACTATTTTTCTTAAAATAGGTAAAATCTTTTCAGATAAATTCTGATTTAAAATTCTTTTTTTTTGTAAATTTATATTTTTTTTAATCAAACTAGGTTTAATATCGTAACCTCCGTTAACTATAATTGAATATGCCTTAGCAAGCTGAAGTAATGTAGTTGTAATACCATGACCAAAAGCAGCTGTAGCCAATGGACATTTACCCCAATTAAATTTAATGGGTTTTCCAACTTCCTCAATATCAAAATTAATTTCTTCTAAAACACCAAGTTTTGCTAAAAATGATCTAAATTTTTCTTCACCAATTTTTTGACCAATTCTAACTGAGCCAATATTTCCAGATCGAATTAAAATTTGTTCAGCTGTTAAATTTGAGGGTATCTTATTATCATATTCTCTAATAATAAATCCAGCACAAGTTAATGATTTTGGTAAATCAACAAATTCTGTTTTTGCTTCAATAATATTTTCATCAAAAGCTGCTGCTAATGTAAAAGTTTTAAAAACAGAACCAAATTCATAAACTCCTTTGGTTGCTCTATTTATAAAATTTACATCAGAAATTTTTTCCCTTTTATTAGGATCAAAGTCAGGCAATGAAACTAAAGATAAAATTTCACCATTGTTAACATCCATTAAAATAGCGGCACTACCTTTAGTATTAAAAATTTTATTAAATTTAATCAACTCATCCCTAATTAAAAATTGAATATCTTTATCAACAGTTAATTTAATTGGTTCTTTAATATTTTTTAAATCTTTATCTAATGATTTTTCTAATCCTGATATACCATTATTATCATTATCAATTTGACCAATAATATGACTAAATAAATTTTTCTCTGGATATATCCTTGTTAACTTTTCTTCTGGTTGAATAGATTTATCGCCTAATTTCATTATTTTTTCATAATTTTCACCTGATATTTTTTTTTCAAAATAAAAAAATTTTTTATTTTTTAAATTTGATTCAATTTTTTTATAATCTTTATTTGGAAAAATATATTTTAAATTAATTAATAGTTTTTTTTTATCTATAACTTTTTGAGTACTAATACCAATATCTATAGAACTTACTGTCTTTCCTAAA
>CACFSG010000011.1 GCA_902568875.1 uncultured Pelagibacteraceae bacterium | reverse complement strand
ATCATTAAGATTAAAAAAATTGAAAAAAAGTTTATTAATTAAATCTCCATTTCAAAAAAAGACAGTTCAATCTAAAACTGCTTAATGACTAAATCACTTGTTCTTCTGTCATTTTTGATGGGGGTTGTTGTTTTGTCATCAAATTATCTTGTTCAATTTCCTATAAATTATTATGGTTTTAATGAAATATTAACTTATGGAGCTTTTAGTTATCCAATTGCATTTTTAATTACAGATTTAGCCAATAGATCCTTCGGAAAACTTGTTGCAAGAAAAATAGTATATTTTGGTTTTTTTCTTGGTATTGGATTCACAATTTTATTTTCTACAGACTTTGCAGATTATATTTCGATAAGAATTGCAATTGGATCTGGAATTGCATTTTTGGTTTCACAATTATTAGATGTTCAAATATTTGATAAATTAAGAAAAAAAAAGTGGTTTATTGCACCACTTACTTCTTCAATGATTGGTTCAACAATAGATACATTTTTATTTTTTTCCATATCTTTTTATGCAACCGGTGTACCCTGGATCACACTTTCTTTGGGCGATTTAACTGTAAAGATTTTAGTAGCATTAATAATGTTAATTCCATTTAGATTATTATTAAAAACTTTTAAACCAATTTGATCTTAATATAAATATTTATAAGCTAGAATTTTATAAGCTAATTTAGCAACTAAAAAATTATATGAATTGAAACCTTTAATTGGTGCTAGTTCATTGATATCTGCACCAATAATATTTGAATTTTTTGCTGCAATTTTTATTATGTTTAAGGTTTCATCCCAAAATAATCCACCTGGTTCAGGAGTTCCTGTTGCTGGCATAATACTTGAGTCTAAACCGTCTACATCAAATGTTAAATAAACAGTTTTATTTTTGATTAATTTCTTGAATCTTTTTAAATTCCATTTGGATTTGTCTTTGGCCCAAAAAATATTTATTCTGGATTTGTTTTTTTTTAAAAAAGGGATTTCGCTTTTAGATATATTTCTTATCCCAAAAGAAATTATAGATACATTTTTATGATCTAAACATCTTCTGATGGCTGAAGCGTGAGAAAATTTTTCTCCATTATAACTATTTCTTAAATCTGCGTGGGCATCAAAGTGTAAAAGACAAATTTTTTTATTTTTTTTTACGAAAGGTTCAATACACCCAGGTGTTATTGAATGTTCTCCTCCAAATGTCATAGGAAAAAGCTTTTTATCTAAAATTTTTTTATTTATAATTGCTATTTTTTTAAGTGCCTTATTAATATTTTTATCAATTTTAAAAGGCTTTAAAGTTTTTATTCCTATTTTTTTATAAGGTTCACAATTTAGCTCTTCATCGTATAATTCAACTTGATGAGAGGCTTTAATTATTTCTTTAGGACCATTTTTGGTTCCTCTACCATAACTAACAGTTTTTTCTAAACCAAAAGGAATTATTACAACCTTTTCTTTAAAATTGAATTTATTATCAATTCCAAGAAAACCATTTTTATTTGATAGATATTTCAATTTTTTATCCAAAAATTTTTGAAAAGTTTTTTCTGCTTCTATTTTTCCATTCACCCTTATGATATGTATCGCTAGCAATTAAAGGTAATACACTAGTAGCTTCAGCAAAAACCATCTGTTCTTTTGTAACATCAACTTTACCCCAAGAACTTGCTTCTTTTAATGTTGAGCTACTGCAAGCACCATCTCTAGAATCAGCTACAGTGATTTGTACAGCATATTTATGCATAGCAACTTCTTTACCTAAAAGTTCAGCACATATTACTGTATCTTGAATAAAATTTTTTGGTACGCCACCACCAATCATAAAAAGTCCTGAGCTTTTTGATTGTATTTTAATTTCAGTTAATTCTCTAAATTCTCTAACTGAGTCTATTGTTATGTGTTTTTTTGGATTTTTTTCTTGGTGAATTACTAACCCAAAACCCGCACTAGAGTCAGTAAATGCAGGACAGAAAATTGGAACATTATTATCATAAGCAGTTTCAATTAATGAGTCTTTTTTTACAGAATTTTTTTTGAGATATTTACCCATTTCATAAATAAATTCTCTGGAGGTATAACTTTTTGGCTCTAAACTATCTGCTATTTCACAAATTTTTTTGTCACAAATTTGTAATTCATCTTCATCTATATAGGTGTCGTAAATTCTATCTATATAATTTTTTCTTAATTCTGTGTCATCCTGAAATTGAGATCCTTGATAGTGTTTAAATCCTAAAGCTTCAAAAAAATCCATGTCGATAATAGAAGCTCCAGTAGCAATAATTGCATCTACCATATTGTATTTTACGAGATCTTTATAAATATTCATACATCCAGCTGCTGAAGTAGAGCCAGCTATAGTTAAAAAAATTGTACAACTTTTATCTTTTATCATTTCGTTATAAATATTTGCAGCATTAGCAGTTTCTCTTGAAACAAAAGACATCTTTTCCATAGATGAAATAATCTTTCTAGAGTCGAATGATGTTATATCTATATGTTCAATAGGATTTTTTAAAAAATCTCTTTTGCTATTATGTCCTAAATTTTTATCGTCTGACATTAAGCAACTAAAGTAGCTTTATTAATGTCTTTATTGTAAAGTGTCATTATTGGGCTGTCTTCGACTTCATAAATCTGATCAGAATAGAAACCATTAAATTGAGTTCTAAAGGTTAATCCATACGCTCCTAATTGACCAAGCTCAATGTAATCATTTTCTTTAATATTATTTGGTAAGAGAAATGGACCCTTCATATAATCCATACTATCACATGTTGGGCCATAGAAATCAAATGGAGTTAATTTTTTTGAAATAATCTTACTGGAACAGTCTTTAATCATTTTTGATGGAAAAACTATATTAGGAGTACCTGCATCAAAAAGTGTTCCATAAGTTCCTTCATTAATATAAAGCTTTTGTTTTTTTCTTAGATTAACCCTAACTATTGTTGAACCACTTTCCGCAACTAATGCTCTCCCAGGTTCACAAATTATTTCTGGCATATTATCTAACTTTAAATTCTCTAAACTTTTTTTAATTTCTTTAAAATAACTGTCTAAAGATTGAGGAATTAAGTCAGGATAGATTGTTGGAAATCCACCACCTACATTAATATAGTTGGGGACAATTTTTGCTTTTTTTATTATATCTCCTATTTCTGTAATACCTTTGGTGTATGAAATTGGATGCATACATTGCGATCCAACATGAAAACTTAAACCAATTTTATTTGCATATTGTTTAACTAATCTTAATAGTCCAGTAGCTTCTAAGTTTAAAGCTCCAAATTTTTTAGACAAATCTATTTCAGCATGTTCATTTGATACAGCTACTCTTACGAATAATTTAAGATCTTTAGCATTACTTGTGCTTTCAATAATCTTAATTAGTTCATCTTTTGTATCTAATGCAAAAGTTCTTACTCCATATTTAAAATAAGCTTCACTAATACTCTCTTTGCTTTTTACAGTATGCATATACGAACATTTGGATGACTCATTAAATTTTTTTATAACTTTTATTTCTTCTATAGATGCGACGTCAAATTGATTAATCCCACTTTTTATTAAAGTTTTAATAACTTCAGAATGAGGATTTGTTTTAACAGCATATAAAATTTTTCCAGGAAACTTTTTTTGAAAGAACTTTGATGCAGAAAGAATAGAATTCTTTCTGATACAATAAACTGGCTTATCAGGTTTCAGTTGTTTAACCAATTCTTCAACTGACTTAAATTTTTGCATTTAAAATGCCCCCCCAAAAAAATTTAACAAAAAAAAGTCTTTTTATTTAAAAAAAACCTTATTATTTGCAGCAATTAATTCAATAGTTGTTTAATGTAAAGTAAATAATGACACCTTGAATTGTGGAAAAAGATGATCATATAAAAGACATGAAAAATGAGGCTACACTTCAAAATTTGGCAGATTTCAACAATAAATCACTTTTAATTGTTGATGATGATAATCCATTTAGAGATCGTTTATCTAGAGCTATGGAAAAAAAGGGATTTCAAGTTATTCAAGCTGAAGGTGTAAAAAAAGGAATAGAAACTGTTAAAATAAACAAACCTGGTTTTGCTGTAGTTGATTTGAGGTTAAATGATGGTAACGGTTTAGATGTTGTAAAAAAAATACAAGAGGTTAATCCTTCAAGCAGAATCATAATGCTAACAGGTTATGGAAATATTCCTACAGCAGTTGCTGCAATTAAAGAAGGTGCAATTGATTATTTAGCTAAGCCAGCGGATGCCGAAGATGTTGAAAAAGCATTATTAGCTAATCCTTCTAAAAAGGCAGCTCCACCTGAAAATCCTATGTCTGCAGACAGAATAAAGTGGGAACATATTCATAGAGTGTTTGAATTATGCAATAGAAATGTATCTGAAACTGCAAGAAGATTAAAAATGCATAGAAGAACTTTACAAAGAATTCTTTCTAAAAGATCTCCTAAATAGATTTTCTTAATTTAAAAATTTTTTTTGCTAAAATAGTTAATAAAGATATTTTAAAAAATTCAGCCAATAAAAAAGGTACAACACCTAATTGAATAATTGGTTTATCCCATCCTATTAGTGTTCCCAACCATAAAACACCTAAAATATAAATTGTTGAAACTGATAATATTAGTTTTATAAAAATTATAAAATAATTATCATTTTTTTTTATTAAAGAAGCTAAAAAGCATGCTGATAAAAATCCAATAAGATAACCCATTGTTGGACCAGTAAAGTAAACTAGTCCTACTCCTCTTTCAGGAGAGTTTGAAAAAACAGGTAAACCAATAATTCCTTCTATCAAATATAAACTTATTGTTGCTAGACCAATCTTATATCCAAAGCTCATTCCTATTAGTAATACAACAAAAGTCTGCATAGTCATTGGTACTGGATAAAAAGGTATTTTAATTTTAGAAGAAATTGCAAGAATTATGGATCCTAATAAAATAACTAAAAGTGATTTAATTATTTTTGTTTGAGTATTTTGCTTTATTAGTTCCATAAAAAATAATACTCTTATTTTTATTGATAATCTATATTAATTTATAATGAGTAAAATTCAAAAAAAAGATCATTTTTATCTAATTGACGGTTCAGGTTATATATTTAGGGCTTATTACGCTTTACCACCTTTGACACGAAAAAGTGATGGATTACCAACAGGGGCAGTTAGCGGTTTTTGTAATATGCTTTTTAAACTTCTTGAAGATTCTAAGTCAAATGAAAATATTCAAAAACCAACTCATTTTGCAGTAATATTCGATTCAGCAAGAAAAACATTTAGGAATGAAATTTACAGTGATTACAAAGCAAATCGATCAGATCCTCCAGATGATTTGGCTCCTCAATTTGAATATATAAGAAAATCTGTTTTAGCATTTAATTTACCATCAGTAGAATTAATCAATTATGAAGCAGATGATTTAATAGCAACTTATACCGACAAGATTTTAAAAGAAGGGGCAAAAGTAACAATAGTTTCATCTGACAAAGATTTAATGCAATTATATAAAAAAAATGTTCGAATTTTTGATCCAATGAAAAATAAATTTATTTCTGAAGAAGATGTTCAAAATAAATTTGGTGTAGACTCAAGTAAAGTGATTGATGTTCAGGCTCTAGCTGGTGATAGTAGTGATAATGTACCTGGTGTTCCAGGAATTGGTGTCAAAACAGCCGCTGAATTAATTAATAAGTATGGAAATTTAGAAAAACTTTTAAAGTCTGCACATGAAATTAAACAGAATAAAAGAAGAGAAACACTTATCGAAAATAAAGATAAAGCTATAATTAGTAAGAAATTAGTAACATTAAAGCATGACGCTCCAATAATTAATGATTTAAGTGAATTTTTCTTGAAAGAAGTTGATAAAGATAAACTTTATAAATTTTTAAGAGAAATGGAGTTTAACAGATTGTTAAGCTCAGCAATTTCAACTTATGGTGAGCCAAATTTCGAAGGTGTTAAAGATAATCTTAAACTTAATAAAAATCAAAAACCAATTAATAAAAAAGAATATCACTTAATTAAAGATCCTAATGAAATTGATAATTGGATCAAGGAAGCTGAGGAAGCGGGAGAGGTTGCTATTGATACAGAAACAAGTTCTTTAGATCCACATCAAGCAAATTTAATCGGAGTTTCTTTAAGTTCTATAATTGGTAAAGCTTGTTATATACCTGTGGGTCACAAATCAAAAAATAATCTAGACAAAGATATAGTTTTAAAAAAGTTAAAACCTTTACTTGAGGATCCAAGTATTAAAAAGATAGGTCAAAATATTAAATTTGATTTTATTGTATTGTTTAAACATGGCATTAATATTTCATCAATGGAAGATACAATGTTGATGTCTTATACCTTAGATAGTGGAAAAAATAGACATAACATGGATATATTATCAGAAATTCATTTAAATCATAAAACTATTTCTTTTAAAGATTTGGTTGGAACTGGAAAAAAAGAAATCAATTTTAGTGAAGTGGATATTGAAAAAGCAAAAGATTATGCAGCTGAAGATGCTGATATAACTTTTAGATTATATAAAAAATTTTATAAAAGTCTAAAAGACGAGAAGATGGTTAATATTTATGAAGTTTTTGAAAAACCAATGATAAAAATCTTAGCTTATATGGAAATAAAAGGTATTAAAATTGATAATAAATTTCTTAAAGTTTTATCCTCTAAGTTTGAAAAAAAAATTAAAAAAATTCAAAAAGAAGTTTTTGAAATATCAAAAAAAGAATTTAATATTGCATCTCCCAAGCAACTTGGAGAAATTTTATATAATAAACTTAAAATAGCAGATCTTAAAAAAACTAAAAAGGGGAGTTTTGCTACAAGTGCATCAGTATTAGAAGACCTTGCATTTAAGGGTCACAAATTTCCTCAATTAGTTTTAGACTGGAGGCAAGTTTCAAAATTAAAAAACACTTATTCCGACTCTTTGCCCGAACATATTAATCCTTTAACAAAAAGAGTACATACTTCATTTTTACTTGCGGCGACTACTACTGGAAGACTAGCATCTAGTGAACCTAACTTACAAAATATTCCAATAAAAACTGAGGATGGGAAAGATATTAGAAAAGCATTTATAGCTGAAAAAGATCATGTTTTAATTTCTGCAGATTATAATCAAATTGAAATGAGAATTTTAGCTGATTTAGCAGATGTTAAAGAGCTTAAAAAAGCTTTCAAAAATAATGAAGATATTCATTCATTAACTGCAAGCCAAATATTTAATATTGATATAAAAAAAGTTAATCAAGATCAAAGAAGAAAAGCAAAAGCAATAAATTTTGGTATAATTTATGGAATTTCTCAATATGGACTAGCTAAACAAATAAATGTTTCTAATTATGAGGCTGAGGAATTTTTGAATTCATATTTTGCAAAGTTTCCAGAAATAAAAGTTTATATGGATCAAACGATTAAATTTTGTAGAAAAAGTGGTTATGTAAATAATATTTTTGGAAGAAAATCACATTTTACTAGTATTAATGATAAAAATTATAATGTAAGAAATTTTCAGGAACGTGCAGCCATTAATGCACCAATTCAAGGTTCTGCATCAGAAATTATGAGATTAGCAATGATAAGATTAGACAAAAGGTTAAATGAGAAAAAAAATCAAAAAATTAAGATGTTATTACAAATTCATGATGAATTGATTTTTGAATCACCTAAAACTGAGGTAAAAAGAATCAGTAAAATAATAATTGAAGAAATGTCTAGTGTAGCAGATAGTGATCATCATTCTTTTTCAATACCTTTAACTGTAGATTTAAATAGTGGAGATAACTGGGGTACACTTCACTGATTTTAATTTGTTTGCCCAAATTAGAACAATTTAGTATTTTTATAATTTAGTATGCATAAACAAACAATTGCTCTTATTGATGATGATAGAAATATTTTGACAAGTCTTAGTATAGCTTTAGAAAAAGAAGGGTTCAAAGTTCAAACTTATATTGATGGGGAAAGTGCTTTAATTGGTTTAACAAGAATGCCTCCAGATTTAGCAATAATTGATATTAAGATGCCAAAAATGGATGGAGAGGAGTTATTAAAAAAGTTAAGAAAAAAAACTTCTTTACCAGTTATTTTTTTAACTTCAAAGGATGAAGAAATTGATGAATTACTAGGTTTAAAATTAGGTGCTGATGATTTTATTAAAAAGTCAGGAGGATTTTCAATTAAGGTATTGATTGAAAGAATAAGAGTTCAACTTCGAAAAAAAGATACAAAAGATACAATAGAAGAAAATAAAAGTATAATTTCTCATGGAAAATTAAAGCTAGATCCTTCTCAGCTAGAATGTGAATGGGATGGAAAACAGCTACCAGACAAGTTGACAACAACAGAATTTTTATTAGTTAAAGAGTTAGCAAAAAGACCTGGAATTATAAAGGAGAGGGCTCAATTGATGGATATAGCTTATAGAGAGGATACAGATATAGAAGATCGAACTATTGATAGTCATGTCAAAAGAATTAGAAAAAAATTTAAAAAGGTTGATCCAGAATTTTCAGCTATAGAAACAAGATATGGAAGTGGATATAGGTGGAATGTTAGCTAATGTTCAACAATCTTCTTAAAAATTTATCGATTTTAAAAAAATTTTTATTTATTAATTTAATATTTTTTACAATCATTGGATTATTTACATTTATTTATTTAAAAAATGTACAACCAAATTTAATTAAAAAAAAATCATCAAATCATATAGAAGTTATTAATAACACAATTGATAACTTAATTAGACTAGATGTTAAATTTGTTGAAGAAGATATTAGGAGATTTTTATTTTCTACAAGATTTCTTTTTCAAAATCTTGACAGGGTAATATTTTTTGATAATAAATTAAATTTAATTGGAGATACGGACACTTTAGATCTAGACCCAAGATCATTTCAAAAAAGACTAGATATTATAGAATTAGAAATATCAGATCAAAAGAAATCCGAGGAAATAACGAAAAAAAAAAATATAGATATGGGAAGTGATAATGTTATTTCTTTAAAGGATATATTGTTTAATTATGTAGGGTCAAAAAATTTTGGGATCCCTTTTACTTTTACACAAGAAGAATTTAATAAATTTAAATTAACAACAATTAAAAATGTAATGAAAAATGGTCAAAATATTGGTTATTTAGCAATCACAGAAAATGCAAATGATATCAAGGCGGCAATAGATGAAAGAAAAAGTTTTATAATTAGAACTGCTATTTTAGTTGGAATAGTAATATTAATTTTTTCATTTGTTTTAAATAGATACTTTCTGAAACCTATAAAAAATTTAGTGAGTTATACGAAAATAATCAAAAATAAAAGTCATAAAACAACTAATATTGAATCATTAAAATCAAGAAATGATGAGTTGGGACTTCTTTCAAATTCTTTAGATGATATGACGCTAGAGTTACAAAAAAGAATTTCTCACGCAGAAAATTTTTCAACTGATCTTGTTCATGAGATAAGAAATCCTCTTGCTTCTTTAAAGAGTGCTTCAGAACTTTTACATGATACAAATGACATTAATCAACGAATAAAACTAATTGATATATTAAGCCATGATGTTCAAAGAATTGAAAGATTAATTACAGATTACTCACAAATGTTAAAAGATGAAGTAGCATTAAGTAAAGAAAAAATCAAAAAAATAGATATTGAGCCAATTATTAAATCTGTTGTGGATGATTTTAATAATATTTATAAATTAAAAAGAGGAATTAAAATTTCTTATGAAAATGATAAAAAAAACAAATACTTTATTAATGGAATAGAAAATAGAATTGAACAAATAGTTGCTAATCTTTTGGAAAATGCAATTTCTTTTAGTGGAGACAATAAAGACGTAATAGTAAAAGTTTCAAAATCAAATGATGATAAAGTGATTTTAAATGTATTAGATGAAGGTCATGGATTTATTGAAAAGGATACTAATAAAATATTTAATAGGTTTTATAGTAATAGACCTGATAAATTTGGACAGCATTCTGGTCTTGGTTTAAATATTGTTAAAAATTTAGTTGAATTACATAATGCTATAATTAAAGCATCTAATAGAATAGATAAAAAAGGTGCAAGCATGGAAATTATATTTCCTAAAATATAAAGAGTCCTATTGATTAATTAATCCTTTATTGTTAGAAGGTCCGCCATGGAAGATTTTAAAGTAAAAGATATATCTCAAGCAGAATTTGGACGAAAAGAAATTTCTTTAGCAGAAACTGAAATGCCAGGTTTGATGGCGTTGAGAAAGGAATACAAAGGTAAAAATCCACTTAAAGGAGCAAGAATACTTGGATGTTTACATATGACAATTCAAACAGCAGTTTTAATAGAAACTTTAGTTAATTTAGGAGCAGAAGTAAGATGGTCTTCATGTAATATATTTTCTACTCAAGATCATGCAGCCGCAGCTATGGCAAAAGCAGGAATCCCAGTTTTTGCATGGAAAGGCGAAACTGAAGAAGAATATTGGTGGTGTGTTAAACAAACAATAGAAGGTAAAAAAGACTGGAAACCAAACATGATACTTGATGATGGTGGTGATTTAACAGCTTTAATGCACAAAAAGTATAAAGATTTGTTAAAATCAGTAAAAGGCTTGTCTGAAGAAACAACAACAGGAGTATTGGCTCTAAAAAAAATGGAATCTGAGGGCAAATTATTAGTACCAGCAATTAATGTTAATGATTCTGTAACAAAATCAAAATTTGATAATTTATACGGTTGTCGTGAAAGTTTAGTTGATGGAATTAAAAGAGCAACAGATGTAATGATGTCTGGTAAAGTTGCAATAGTTGCAGGTTTTGGAGATGTCGGCAAAGGAAGTGCTGCTTCGTTAAGACAAAGCGGGGCAAGAGTCATGGTTACCGAAACCGATCCAATTTGTGCTCTCCAAGCAGCTATGGAAGGTTATGAAGTTGTTTTAATGGATGAAATGATTAAAGAAGCAGACATAGTTGTAACCGCAACAGGAAATAAAGATATAGTTACCGCTGATCATATGCGAGAAATGAAAGATAGAGCAATACTATGTAATATTGGACATTTTGATAATGAAATTCAAGTTGAAGCATTAAAAAATTATAAGTGGGATGAAATAAAGCCACAAGTTCATGAAATAACATTTCCTAATAAAAAAAGAATTATTTTATTAGCAGAAGGAAGATTGGTAAATTTAGGTTGCGCAACTGGTCATCCTAGTTTTGTTATGAGCGCTTCATTTACAAACCAAGTAACAGCACAAATAGAGCTTTGGAATAATTCAGACAAGTATGAGAAAAAAGTATATGTTTTACCTAAGCATCTTGATGAAAAAGTTGCAATGTTGCATTTAGATAAAGTTGGAGCAAAACTTACTAAATTATCTAAAGATCAAGCAGACTATATTAGTGTCGAAGTAGAAGGTCCTTTTAAACCTAATGCCTATCGCTACTAACAGTGATAAAATAGATCTATCTTCAGAGAAGAAAACAGAAGAATTAGCAGATAAAATTTTAAAAAAACTTAAAGTTGGTGATGTTGTTTTTTTATATGGTGAAATAGGAGTAGGAAAAACTACATTTATAAAATATTTAATTAATGGATTTCAAAAAGAAAATAAATTGAAATTAACTGAAGTTACAAGTCCCACATTTACTTTACTTAATGAGTATCAAATTAATCATATAAAAATAAATCATTATGATTTATTTAGATTGAAATCTCTTGAAGAAATAGAAAATCTTGGTCTTTTTGAGAACAATAAAAATTTAATTACATTAATCGAATGGCCACAAATAATTAAGAAAAAACCGAAAAATTTGATAGAATTAAACTTTAAATATGAAGATGATCATAAAAAAAGATCTGCACAAATTAAAGGTTTAAATTTGTAATTGTTTCAATGAATAATTTAGGAAATATTAAAAAAATAAAAGGCGATGCATCTTTTAGAAAATTCTATAGAAAAAAAAATAAAAATCTTTCATCAATTGTAGTTTTTGCAAAAAAAGAAAAATATAAAAATTTAGTTATATATGATGCAATAAATAAAATTTTAAATAAAAACAAAATTTTAGCACCTAGCTTATATAAAGAAAATTATAAAAAAAATTTTATTGAAATCCAGGATTTTGGAGACAAAACAATTTTTAAAATTTTAGTAAAAAAAAACAGTGATAAATTTATTTATTATAAAAAAATAATTAAAGTCTTAAACAAAATTCAAAATATTAAAGATAAAAGTATTAAAAATTTTAAAAATAAAAAATACGTTATTCCAAAATATAATAAAAAAATATTGATAGATGAAGCTAATCTATTTTGTGATTGGTATGTTAAAAATAATTTATCTAATAGTCAAAGAATTTTATTTAATAAAAGATTTAAAAGAATAGTTTCAAAATTAAGTTTAGGTTTAAAATTAAAAAATAATGTTTTTGTTCATCGAGATTTTCACGTTTCTAATTTAATGATAATAAATAAACGAATAGGAGTAATTGATAGTCAGGACGCCCTTATCGGAAATAGAACATATGATTTAGCATCGTTAATAGATGATGTAAGAATTCATACTTCAACTGAATTAAAGAGAAAAATTTACAACTATTACATTAAGGGACAAAAAAAATTATCAATATATAAATTTAAAAATGATTTCGAAATACTATCAATGTTAAGAAATCTTAAAATAATTGGAATATTTACTCGACTCGCACTAAGAGATGGCAAAAAAAATTATTTAAAATTAATACCTAAGGCTTGGAAATTAATTAGTATTAGAATTAATCAAAACAAATTATTTAAGGATTTAAAGAATCTTTTAAATGAAAATTTTAAAAAAGAGTTAAATGAAAATTAATACTGCTCTAATTTTATCTGCAGGGTTTGGTAAGAGATTAAATCCTTTAACACTAAATACGCCAAAGCCACTTCTTAAATTAAAAGATACCACTATATTAGAAAGTTGTATTAATTTAATTATCAAATTAGGAGTCAAAAAAGTTTTTATTAATACTTTTCATCTTGGTGATCAGATTTTTAAATTTATTAAAAATAAAAAATATTCAATAGAAATTCAAATAGTAGATGATGGCAAAGAAATTTTAGATACTGGAGGTGGAATATTAAATATGATTAATCATTCTGAGGCTAGTGATTTTCTTATTTTCAATCCTGATACATTATGGAATGAAAATTATTTAAATGACATAAATAAAATGCAGGATTTTTATTTTTCAAATAAATTAAATAATATTCTTTTACTAACAAATAAAGAATTAAGTTTTGATAAAAATCTAAAAGGAGATTTTGAGCTGAATAATAATTTATTACAGAGAGGTAATAATAAAAATTTTATATTTATTGGTTGTCAAATTTTGAATAAAAATTTGTTTAAAAAATATAACGTAAAAAATTTTCCAATTTCAGAAATTTGGAATGAGTTACTAAAAAAAAAAGAGTTAAATGGTTTTGAAAGTTTAAATAAGTTTTATCATTTAACAGATTTAGAAATTTTTAAAAAACTAAAAGATTTTTAGCTCGTTCTTTATCCAAGTATTCACAGTTTTTAATTTTGTGATTTTTATCAAGTTCAATTAATAGAGGATTTCCTGTTGGTATCTCTAAGTTTGATATTTGATTATTATTTAATTTAAAAAGATATTTGCATAAAGCTCTTATTGAATTTCCGTGTGCAGAAATTAAAATATTTTTATTTTTTAAAAATTTTTTAATTTCCTTTTCGTAATATTTTATAACTCTTTCATATGTGTCTTTTAGAGATTCTGTATCTGGGATCATTTTTTTTGGAACTTTTTTGTATGTTTCAATATTTAAAGGGTGATATGGACTTTCTTTACTTAAAGGTTCAGGTTTAACATTCCAAGACCTTCGAAATTTATGTACTTTATCTTTTCCAAGTTTTTTAATTATTTCAATTTTGTTTAGGCCAGTAAGTGCTCCATAGTTTCTTTCATTAAATTGCCAAGCCTTGTTGAAATTTTTTTTATCGTTTAAGACTTTTTGTATTATTTTTAGAGTATTGTTAGCTCTTAATTGTAAAGATGAATAATAAAGGTCAATTTTAATTTTTTTATTTTTTATTAAAGAACCAGCCTTTTCTGCTTCTAATTTGCCTTTTTCTGTTAGATCAATATCAACCCAACCAGTAAATCTTTTTTCAAGATTCCAAGCACTTTGACCATGTCTAATCAATATTAAAATACTCATATTGTTATTTCTAAAATATATTTGTAAATAAAACTAGGAATTTAAATGATAAAATTTTTTACAAAATATAAGATTTTATTTTATATAATTAATTTTTGCTTAATTTTTTTATATGTTTTTCCAGGAAGTTTTTTTGGATGTATTTTTTTAGGTAGTTGCAAAACTCAACCTCAAATTACACCTGACTTTGCCATTATTTCTTCGAATCATTTTTATGCATTTTTTCTTATTTCAATTATTGGTTATTTTACTTTTTTAAAATCAAAAAAAATTAAATTTTTAATTATTTATCTAATTTTTTTATCAATATTTCTTGAAACTCTTCATCTAGTAATACCAGAGAGAAGCTTTCAATGGTCAGATTTAGTTGGAAATTTATGTGGCGTTCTTATTGTAATTTTTATTAACAATCTTATAAATAAATATGGAGTATTTAAAAAATAAATTATTAATTTTATTTTTTTTTTTGATAGCTGGTTGTTCTTCAATTCCTACAAATACTGCAAATAGTTGTTCAATTTTTAATGAAAGATATCTTTGGTATAAACATACGAAAAAAGTAGAGCAAAAATGGGGAACTCCGATTTATATACAGTTAGCTATTATTAAAATGGAGTCTGATTTTGACTGGCTTGCTAAACCATCAAGACAAAAAATTTTTAAAGTTATACCATATAAAAGACCTTCAAGTTCTTTTGGCTATTCACAAGCAGTTAAAGGTACATGGAAACAATATAAAAAAGAAACGGGAAATAATTTAGCAACAAGAGTAAGATTTAAGGATAGTGTTGATTTTATTGGTTGGTATACAAATAAAACAGAATCTATTTTAAAGATTTCTAAAAAAGATGCTTTTAAACAATATCTTGCTTATCATGAAGGTTGGGGAAATTTTAAAAATTATAAACAAAAAAATAAAGTAATTAAATTAGCTAAAAAAGTAGAAAAACAATCTAATATTTATAAAAAACAATTATTAGAATGTAAAAATTCACTAAATAAAAAAAAATATATTATTTTTTAGATAATTCTTTTTTTAATTCTAAGTCTACCGCATCAATTCTTTTTGTATTCTTAGCCAGTGCTAAATACATTGATGGAGTTACGTATAAAGTGAAGAAAGTTGAAATAATCATTCCTCCTAGTATGGTGCTTCCAACAGCCAATCGTGAACCTTCTCCTGCTCCAGGACCAAAATTTCCAATTACGAGTGGCAACATAGCGATCATAGTACTTAATGATGTCATTATAATTGGACGAAATCTTACAGAACAAGCTTCTTTAACAGCTGCTTCAATATTTTTTCCAGTGGTTCTGATTTGATTTGCGTAATCCACAATTAAAATACTATTTTTTGTTGAGATACCTATAAGTATGATTAAAGCAATTTGAGAAAAAATATTCACAGAGCTATTAAGAAATAGGATAAATATTAGCCCCCCAAATATAGCCAAAGGTACAGTTAGAACTATTATAAATGGGTGTATGAAAGAATTGAATGTTGCCGCCATTACTAAATACGCAGTAAGAAGTGCAAGTGCAAAAATAATAAATAACTCATTGCTTGTTTCTTTCACTTCTTCAGATTTGCCTTTCCAAGCAATTTGATTTTGTGGAGCAACTTTAGCCATTATATTTTCCAAATATTTAATTGCTTCTGGCAAAGTATAATTTTCAGATATATTTGCTGAAATAGTCACTGCTCTTTGCCTATTATATCTAGCAAGATTTTTTGCAGCCCCTTCCTCTTTGAAGTCTACAAGATTTACCAAAGAAACTAATTTTCCATTAGTTTCAGATCTTACAAATATTTTAGATATTCCTTCTTTATTTCTTCTATCTGATAAATATTGTTGAAGTATAATTGGGTATTCTTTCCCTAATTTATTAAAGGTCGTAACTCTTTTTCCACCATATAAAGTTTCTAAAGTTTTACCAATGGACTCAGTTGAAACTCCCAGGTCTTTTGCTTTATTTTTGTTAATGACAAGTTTTACCTCTGGCTTATTTCTAGAATAGTCAGACTCAATTCTAGATAAGTTTGAATTTCTTCTCAAATTTCCTATTATTTCTTTTTGTATTTTTTCAAGTTCTTCATAAGTAGTTCCATAAATCACCATCTGGACTGGTTTATTATAACTTGAAACTCTGATTGATTGTGGAGAAATTGGAAAGGCAACTGCTTGTGGTACAGTTACTATTTTTCCAATTGCTTGCCTCATCACAGTTTTAGAATCTTGGTCTCTATTTTTCCAATGATCTAGCAGGGCAATAATTATAAAACTATTATATGAATTTGCAGAACTACCAAATCCAGGAACTCTCATTATAAATCTTCTATAGGGACTATTTTCCGCTTGTAGAAGTGGAATTAATCTCTGCTCAATAATTTGAGCTTTTTCCTCAGTATATTCAAATGAACTACCTTCATCTGTAAATCCAATTATTAAATATGCTCCTCTATCTTCCATTGGAAGTAATTCTTTTTTTGAAAAATTGAAAAGAAGAACTGATGAAATAATAACAAATAATATAAAAAATGTTATTGTTTTAGTTTTGTTCAAGGTTACGCTTAATGTTTCTTGGTAGAATTTTGAAAAATTCAAAAACAAATTTTCAAACTTTTTAATAATAAAATTTTTATTTGTTTTTCTTGTTAAAAATTTACTTCCAAGCATAGGTGACAAAGTTAAAGCAACAAATGATGATACCACTATTGAAAAAGAAAGAGCTATGGCAGTTTCTCTAAATAAAGTTCCGGAAATTCCTTCTATAAAAATTAATGGTAAAAAAACCGCAATTAGAATTAAAGTTGTTGCTATAATTGCGAAAGTAATTTGTTTAGATCCTTTATAAGCTGCAACTAAAGGCGTTTCACCATTTTCTATTCTTCTATATATAGCATCTGTCATTATAACAGAGTCATCAGTAATTATTCCTATTGCCAGTATAAAGCTCAAGAGTACAAATATATTGATAGATAAACCAAAAATATAGATTCCTAAAAATGAAGCAATTAAACTCACAGGCAAAGCAATAGCAGGTACAATTACAGCTTTTAAATTTCCAAGGAATAAATAAATAATTAATACAACTAAAACGAAAGCAATTATTAGTGTTTTGTAGACTTCATTTATTGCGGCTCCTACATAAGTTGCTCTATTAAATGCTATTTCAAGATCTAAACCATCAGGTAGAGTTTTCTTAACTTCCTCAATTTTTTTTTTAATTTCTCTTGAGAGCTCCACTGTAGATGCTCCACTCTTAGCATATATTCCTATACCTACTGTTTTTAAATTTAATTTGTCTTTTCTTTGTGCTTTAAATAAAGTTTTTTCTGATACAGGTCCAAATTCAATATTTGCAACATCCGAGAGTACAATTATACGTTTACTAGTTTTTTTTATTGGTAATTGCTTAATTGTTTCTATGCTATTATAGGATTTGTCTAAATTAAGAGTTAGATCAATATTATCTGCTTCTAATGTACCTGCAGGAAGTCTAATATTTTCTCCTCTTAAAGCTTTTTCTACTTCCTGAACAGTTAAATTATTAGCAGCTAATTTAATTGGATCTATCCATACTCTGATACTTAATTCTCTAAGCCCTCCTACTAAAATTCTTCCAACATTTTTAACACTTGAAAATTTGTCCACTAAGTATCTATCAGCATAATCTCCAAGCTCTAAATCACTCCAAGTTGGAGAGGAGAGTGCAAGCCACATTGTTGTTGTAAATCCTGCCGCTCTTTTTAATATTTGTGGTGGATCCGATTCACTTGGTAGATTGTCCACAACTCTAGCCACTCTTTCTCTAATATCATTAGCTGCGTTATCTAGATCTATACTCGTATCAAATTCTATATTTATAGTGCTTCTTCCATTTTCAGATTTTGAATCAATATTTTTAATTCCCTCAGCACCACCAATCACATCCTCAATTACTTGAGTGACTTCTTGATCAACTATTGGTGCAGCTGCCGATGAGTAATCTACCTTAATTTGTACTACTGGTGGCTGGATACCACTAGGTAATTCTCTAACAGGCAATTTCCAAAAAACAAAAATACCAAATGTGATTAGAATTAAAGACATTACCCATGAAACAACTGGTCTTCTTATACTAATGTCAGTTATGAACATTTAATTAATTTTTATCTTCTTTTTTTTCCAACTAGACTTGCTCTTTTTTTCACCTTCTTTAATTGGATTTATTTTTGCTCGCGGGTATACTTTTTTTAATCCTTCAGCAACTATTATGTCGCCTTCACTAAGTCCTGATAATATTTCAACTTTACCTTCACTACGATTTCCAATTTGAACTTCTATTTTATTAACTATATTTTTTGGTGATACTTTGTATATAAATGCTTTTTCACCCTCCATTATTATACTTGTATCTGGCACACCTAAAGAATTTCTCATATTAAACATAATACTTACTTCTAAAAGAGATCCTGAAATTAATTCTAAATTTTCATTTTCTACTTTTATTCTAGATAATAAGCTTCTTGTATCTGCATTGATTCTACTTGAAACAAAGTCTACCTCACCTTTAAAAATTTTATTTTTGTAGCTGGATATTTTAACCTCAACCGGTAATCCTTTTTTTATAGAAGCCGAGTAATTTTCTGGAATTTTTATATCTGAATATATAGTTGAGTTATCATCAAGTGTTATAATAAATATATTATTTGATACAAATATATCCTCAGTTAATCCTGTATAGCCGAGTACTCCACTAAAAGGGGCCAATATATTTCCACTTTTTAATTTTATTAAAATTTCTCCTTTTTTAACATAATTTTTTAATTCTAAATCGCCAACAAGATCATCTTTCTTTATTTTAAAAGTTTCGGATTTATTTGAAATTGCAGTACCAAATGTTTCTATTTTTTCTGAAAATTCTTTTTTTACAACTTCTGTAATTATTATTCCAGGAGGTGGTCTTTTACCAAATTTTTTTTTAAAATGATTTCCAATCATAGTCCTTCCAATAATCACAGCTGCTATGATTAGAAAAAAAACCAATATTATAGAAATAATTTTTGTAGATCTTTTCATATTTAATTTAAATTATTCCGTATTCAGCCCAAGAGCCATCATATATACAAGGGTGATATTTATCATTTATTAAAGAATAAGCTAGTGCCAAAACGCACGCAGTAATACCAGAACCACATGAAAAAACTATATTTTTTTCATTTATATTTTTTAAACAAGTTTGAAAGATATTCTTAAGTTCTTCTTTATTTTTAAATGTTTTGTCTTCATTTAAGCAAAGATTAAATGGTATACAAAAAGAATTTTTAATATTTCCACTTCTTAGGCCTTTCCTAGGTTCAGAAACTTTTCCTTCAAATCTTTCTTTACTTCTGGCATCAATCACTTTAAATTTTTGAATATTAATATTTTCATCAATTAATTGTTTATTTTTTACTAATTTTTTTTTTTCAAAACTTTTATAATTTGATATTTTAATTTCTGTTAAATCGTTTGTAATTTTTCTTTTTTCTTTAATCCATTTTTTGAGACCTCCATTTAAGACATGAATTAATTTTGGATCATGGCCAAAATAAATAAAATTAAACCAACAACGACATGAACTAACTACATCTGAATTGTCATAAATTATTATTTTGTCATCATTTTTAATTCCCATTTTTGATACTATCTTATCCCAATTATTTATTTCAATTAACATATGAGGGAGATCAGTATTTTTTTTAGAATTATCATCTAAATCAAAAAAAATAGCGTTTGGAATATGTTGTTTTTTATATTCATCAAAACCATTTCGTTTTGTTTGAGGCATATGCCATGAACAGTCAATAATTTTAACACTATCTAAATTTTTTTCTAACCATTCAGTTTCAACTAACGACATTTTATTTTTTTTCTAAATATTTTTGATGATATTCTTCTGCAGGACAATAGTTTTTTAGTAATGAAATTTTAGTTACTATTTTACCTGATAATTTCTGATTAGTTTCTTTAAAAACTTTTTCAGCTATTTGTTTTTGTATGTTATTTAAATAAAAAATTTCACTTCTATACTGTGTTCCAAAATCTGGTCCTTGAGAATTTAAGGTTGTTGGATCATGAATTTCAAAAAAAATATTTAAGATTTTTTCATATGAAATAATTTTTTTGTCAAACTCAAGTTTTACAACTTCAGCATGATTAGTGTTTCCCGTACAAACTTCTTTGTAAGTTGTCTTTGGACTATTGCCACCACAATAACCCACTTCTGTTTTGATAATTCCATTAATTTTACTAAATTTGATTTCAGGTCCCCAAAAACATCCAAGTGCTAAAACTGCTATTTCCATTGATTATGATTTAAATTAATTTACAAATTATTCATATGCTCAGTAAAAATCAATTAGGATTTTTGTACATGTTTATGTCTATTTGTGCATTTTCATTAATGGACGTAATTGTTAAGTGGTCTGTTGACTATCCAATTGGACAAGTATTATTTTTTAGAGGTTTTTTTGGAATTATTTTTTATTTTTTTATAATTCCAAAAGAGAGACTTCATAATTTTTATCAAACAAAAAGACCTGGTTTACATTTATTAAGATGTATATCGGGCTTAATTGCTTTAGTTTCAATATTTATTGCTTTAAGAGAATTACCATTAGCGACAGTTGTAAGTATTTCTTTTGGAGCTCCAATATTTACAACTATTTTTTCAATTTTTTTATTAAGTGAAAAAGTTGGTATTTTTAGATGGTTGGCTGTTCTTATTGGTTTTATTGGAATTTTAATAATAACAGAACCTGGAATTAGTGAATTAAATATTTATTATATTTTTCCAATAATATTTTGCTTAGGACTTTCTTATGTTGCCATAACAATTAGACAATTATCTTCAACAGAGCCAGTTTGGTTAATTTCTTTTTATTTTTCTCTATCTATAACTTTATTAAGTTTTTTAACTATTCCTCAAGGATGGATAATGCCGAGTTTAAATCATTTCGTATTGTTATCTTTTATTGGAATTTTTGGGGGAGTTGCAAATTTATGGCTAAGTCAATCTTATAAATATTCTGAAGTTTCTCTTGTGACTCCCTTAAAATATTTAGCTTTAGTTTTTGCAATAATTTTTGGATTTTTCATTTGGGATGAAGTACCAACAATTAAAAATTTAGTTGGTGCTTTTTTAGTGATAATTTCAACTCTAATCATTTTTAGAAGAGAAATTTATAAAAATAAAATAATTACTTCGAAGACAATAAATGACTAAAGTCCCAAAATATTGGAATACAGCCAAGATATATTTATCTAAAAAAGATAAAATAATGTCTAAGTTAATCAAGAATTATCAAGGTCCATCAGAAACTATACTTACATCTAGAAGAGATATTTTTTTTTCATTGTGTAAAAGTATAATTGGACAACAAATAAGTGTAGCTGCGGCAAATTCTGTTTTTTTAAGATTTAAAAAAAAATGTAATAATAAAATTAGTGCTAAAATGGTTTCAAAATTAACTTTTTCTCAAATTAAAAGTTGTGGATTAAGTCGACAAAAAGTTTTTGGGTTAAAAAGCTTAGCAAAACAAATTTTAGATAAGACTTTTAATCCCAGACTAATTGGTAAAATGAGTGATGAAGAAGCAATAACTTATCTTTCTAAGTTAAGACAGATTGGAAAATGGTCAGCTGAAATGATATTACTTTTTACTTATAACAGGCCTAATATATGGCCAGTCCAAGATATTGGACTTTTAAGAGCTATATCTAAAAATTATAAAAAAAGATATTTACCACCAACGACATTTATAAATTTGCTTTATAAAAGATTTTCTCCTTATTGTTCAGTTGCTACTTGGTATCTTTGGAGAAGTATAGATCCCAAACCAATTAAATACTAAATTCCCTCTACAATTTGAATATGTCTATCGAATTCTCCCTTGCCAATTTTCATAGCATCTTGATATTCTCTAGAATTATAACAGTTTAAAGCATCTTCCATACTTGAGAATTCAATTAAAACTGTTCTAGGAGATTTAATTCCTTCTATCGTTTCAATCTTTCCTCCTCTTGAAAGAATTTTACCTTTATATCTTTTAATAGCAGGTGACGCTTTCTCTGCATATTTTTTTATATTTTCAGGATTTTTTATTTCCTTATAAATTGCTATCCAATAAGCTTTTTTCATATAATTAGTGTACTTCTAAAATTTCATTAAGACGAAATAAAGCA
>CACFSG010000010.1 GCA_902568875.1 uncultured Pelagibacteraceae bacterium | reverse complement strand
GCTACTTCAGAATTAGCCTATTTGGGTCCTCCAGCAACAAGAAATCCTCATGATTATAATAGAACTCCTGGTGGTTCTTCAAGTGGATCGGCTGCCGTAATAGCATCTCATATGGCTCCACTATCAATTGGATCTCAAACAGGGGGATCTGTAATTAGACCGGCATCTTATTGTGGCGTTGTTGGTTATAAGCCATCTTATGGATTAATATCTAGAAATGGAGTTTTAAGAACTTCTTACTCTCTAGATCATATAGGAGTTTTTGGCAAAACAGTTGAGGATGTTGCCTTATTAGCAAAAGTTTTAATTAAAAAAGATTCTTACGATCATTCAACCGTATATTATTCTACAGAAGAAATGCTAAATGTTTGTAGAAAAGAACCTTTGTTTGAACCAAAATTTATTTTTTATAAAACAGATGCTTGGAAATTAGTTGATAAAAAATCAAGAGAGTCATTTGAGTATTTTATTAAGTCATTTAAAAAAAATATAGAAGTCTTTGATACACCATCTTATTTTAAAGATATTAATAAATATCATCAAATTATTCATGAAACAGATTTAGCTAATAATTTTAGTGAATATTATAAGAAAAATAAAAAGAAACTTTCGAATTATATGCAAAAAGCAATAGCAAATGGAAACAAATATTCTTCAAAAGAATATGCTGAGGCAATTGATTTTATGAAAAGAAGTTATGAATCTTATAAAGAAGTTTTTGAGGATTATCATGGAGTATTACTACCATCTAGCCCAGGTGTTGCACCTAAAGGTTTAAAAAGCACAGGTACAGCTGAATTTAATAAATTTTGGTCTTTTATGGGAACACCTTGTATTTCTCTTCCTTTACTTCAAGGTGAAAATAATTTACCTTTAGGAGTTCAGTTAGTTGGTGATAAATATGATGATCTTAGATTTTTAGGTATTGCTAGGTGGTTGGAACAAAAAAGCAAGGAGTTCAATGAATAAAATAACAACAATTATAGGTTTATCTTTTGCAATATTTTTTTTAGTTGGTCTTGCTACAACACTTACAAGATCGATGATGATTACGTTTTGGGATGTTTTACCTGTTTATATATTAATGGGTCTAGCAATCATTATGATGGTCTATGAAGCTTTCTTCGATAAGAGTTAAATTTTTCTAAAATTGATTGATTTAAAAAAAAATATTTTTCCAATTTTATTATTATTTATACAACCAATATTTATGGCTAGTAATCTTGTTGTTGCCAGGGGTGGAGTTGAATATGTTCCACCAATCTCGTTAGCATTTTGGAGATGGACATTAGTTTTTATAATTCTTTTACCTTTTACTTATGTATCTTTAAAAAAAAATTATAGAATTATAAAAAAAGAGTATAAAAAACTTTTTTTTTTAGGTGCAATGGGCTGTGGTGTTTGTGGAGCTTTTCCTTTTTTAGCAGGTCAGACTACCACTGTTACTAATATGGGAATTATATATACATCTTCACCAATATTTATAATTTTAATTTCAAGTATTTTTTTTAATGAAAAAATTAATTTAACAAAGGTTATTGGACTTATAGCTTGTTTATTGGGAGTTTTTGCAATTATTATTAAAGGTGATTTTTACTTATTAATAAACCTTAATTTTACAATTGGTGATTTATGGATGTTAGCTGCTGCAATTGGATGGGCTTTATATTCAATTTATTTATTTTATTGGAAAACAGATCTTGAAATTTTTCAAAGATTTACTTTAGTTGCATTTTTTGGTGCAGTCAGTTTGCTACCTTTTTATATTAGTGAAGAAATTATTTTTGAAAGAACTTTATTTAACAGAGAATTTTTTATGTGGGTTATTTTTGCAGCAGTTTCTCCAGGAATAATTGCATTTAGCCTTTATACAATCGCTCAAAAAAAATTAGGTGCATCTTTGACTGGATTTACATTGTACATTTTCACAATTTACGGAGCAATTTATGGATATTTTTTATTTGGAGAAAAATTAGAAAACTATCATTTCATTGGAACAGTTTTAGTATTTTTTGGAGTATACTTAGCAAAGAAAACAAATGTTAAAAAAATTTAGGAATAATTTATTGCAAATAATTTTAGTTATCTTTTTTATTTATTTTTTGATTTTAGTATTTTTATACTTTTATCAAAGAAATTTATTATATCATCCTAATGAAAATAATTATTCTGAGGATAGAATTTCAGTAGAGATTGAAAATGTGAAAATAAAAACTTCAGACAATATTGAATTACTTGGGTGGTATCATGAAAAAAATCTTAAAGATTTTAAAACATTAATTTTTTTTCATGGAAATGCAGGATCTTTAGAAAACAGAATTCATAAACTTAATCATTTCCGAGATATGAATATTAATTTTTTGATAATAGCTTGGCGAGGTTTTAGTGGTAATAAAGGCAATCCTTCTGAACAAGGGCTTTATGAAGATGGCAAAAGTGCAATTGATTGGTTAATTAAAAAAGGAGTAAGTGAAAAAAATCTTATTCTTTATGGGGAATCTTTGGGCACAGGAGTAGCCACACATCTTGCACAAAATAAAAATTATGCTGGAGTAATTTTAGAAACCCCATTTACCTCTATGATAGACGCTGCTAAAAAATTTTATCCATATATCCCAGTAAAATTGTTACTTAAAGATAAATTTGAAAATTATAAAAAAATTAAAAATATAAATTCACCAATCTTAATTATGCATGGTGAAGTAGATCAGTTAGTTCCATTTTCAATGGGTAAAAAAATTTATGAAATAGCAAATAAACCAAAATATTCATACTTTACTAAATATGACAATCATATGATGGAGTATGATGAAAATTTAGTTTTAGCTCTAAAATCATTTTTTAAAAGTTTAAATTAGGCCATATTCTAAACAAATATAATTCAATATTATTTTTTAGATTACTATTGTGTTTAGAATAATTTTATTAATCATATTTATTTTTTCATTAAATAAAATAGCAATAGCAAAAGAGGATGAATTTTTGGTAGATGATTTATTTCATATAGATCAAATGAATTCACATAATAAAAATTTTGCTTTGTATTTTAAAGGTAGAGAAAAATCAATTTTAGCTAGAGGTGAAACCAGTAATTATATAAATGATTTTCCAAAAGATCTTTATATTTATGATTATAAAACTAAAATTTCTTCTCCTTTAATTTCTTATGATTGGTTTCCTTCCCAAGCAAAGTATTATCTTGAAGAATATGATTTCCCCGTATTTCCAGATGATTTTGCTTACTATCTCTTAAAAGATAACCAAACTTTGGTTATGATAAGTGCGGTTAAAAGTTTAAATGCTAATTTTAAGTTTGATATTTTAGAAAAAAAATTAGAATTGTATCCTACTAATGGTAAATTTGATTTTATAATTTCTTCCTTTGCTAAAAATTGTGGTCATTTTAAATTTAAAGATAATTATAAATGTAGTTTTTACAAACCTCTAATATCAAGTAATTTAATTAATTAGTTTGAGTAAAAGCCTCAGCAAAATTCTCAGCATCAAATATTTGCATGTCGTCTTCTTTTTCGCCTAAACCCAAAGCAATAATTGGAAGTTTATATTTTTTTGCTAATGCTAAAAGAATCCCCCCTTTTGCAGTTCCATCTAACTTTGTCATAATAATACCTGTTATTGGAATAATCTTATTAAACTCTTCAACTTGATTAATTATGTTTTGACCAGAAGTTGCATCTAAAACTAAAATAACGTCATGGGGAGCTTCAGGGTCTATTTTTTTTGTTACATTAGCAATTTTTTTATATTCCTCCATTAAGTTTTTTTTATTTTGGAGTCTTCCAGCTGTATCAATTAAAACTTGATCAAAATTATTGTTAATAGCTTCTTCAATAGCTTTGTACGCAACTGAAGCAGGGTCTGACCCTTGTGATGATTTAGTTATTTGAACATCAATTTTATTAGCCCAATTTTCTAATTGCTCAATTGCTGCAGCTCGAAAGGTATCTGAAGCTGCAAACATAACTTTATTTCCATTAGTTTTCAAAATTTTACCAATTTTACCAATACTTGTTGTTTTACCAACACCATTAACTCCAGAAATTAAAGTTGCATTAAGTTTTTCTTTTTTCATAAAAAAAGGACTGTTTTCCAATGGCTTCATTAAAGAAACAATATATTCTTTTAAAATTAGATTTATCTCTGCTGTTAAGTCTTTATTAGGATCAACTTTCTTAGTTGAAATTATTTCTTTTATTTCAGAAGCAGCCTCTACTCCCACATCTGACTGAATTAAGAATTCTTCTATCTTATTTAGGTTTTCGTCATCTATTTCTTTTTTTATAATTATTTCTTTAAGACCAGATGAAAACGCCGAAGCGCTCTTTTGAAAACCTTTTTTGAATTTGTCAAATATACCCATTATAATTTTATGTTAATTTCTTTTATATTTGAAACTGGACCAGTCATTGAAATGACATGACTATATTTAATATTTAAAAAACCATCCTTAAAATGAATGTTTGTATTATTACCTGTTAATTTTTTTTCAAAGGCAACAACTCCAGTTGCACATGCTGCTGTTCCACATGCTTTAGTTAAACCTGCTCCGCGCTCCCAAACATTGACCAATATATTTGTAGAATCTTTTATTTGTGCAAAAGTAACATTTATCTTTTCAGGAAACATTTCATGGTTTTCAATTAATGGTCCAATCTTATTTAAATTATATTTAAAACAATCATCCACAAAGAAAACTATATGAGGATTTCCAACATTTAATGCAAAACCATCTTTCAATTCCAAATCATTAATTCTTAGATTAATTTTTTTGTGGTCTATATTTTTTGATAAAGGGATTGTTTTCCATTCAAAACTAGGTTCACCCATAGCAAGTCTAATACTATTTTCAGAAATTTTTTGTGCTTTTAAAATTCTGTTTGAAGTTACAATAACAGCTCCTTCTTTTTTTTCTTCATCACATAAAATTTTTGCAACACATCTACTACCATTTCCACATGCTTCAACTTCTTGTCCGTCTGAATTAAATATTGTTATTGGATTATAGTTTGGAACAGCATTGTCTATTTCATCTATAAATATTAATTGATCAAAACCAATATTATCTCTTTTTCCTAATTCAATAATTTTTTCTTTATTAATTGAAATAGGATTTTTTCTTCTATCGATAATTACAAAATCATTACCTAATCCATCCATTTTAAAAGCTTTAATGTCCATATATAGTTATTTAACTTATTTATTGACTTTTTGAACCTCTATTATAGTTTGTGCCAGTTTCCGCAAAAACGTTAAATTTGCGGTGTCTTTGGAAACAAAGAGATCGACACTAGTCAGCGAGGGTTCGCCCACTAGTGCGATTACTGCTGTGTGTAATAAATATGTTTGAAAATTTAACAAATAAATTCGAAGAAATTTTTTCTTCTTTAAAAAAGGCTCCTTCGCTTGATGAAAATCAGGTCGATGAAGGTTTGAGAGGTATTAGACAAGCTTTGCTTGAAGCAGATGTCTCACTAGATGTTGCCAAAGATTTTATTGAAAAAGTTAAACCAAAAGCTTTAGGACAAGAAATAATCAGATCAACATCACCTGGAGATATGGTGGTTAAGATCGTTTATGATGAATTAGTTAATTTACTAGGTGAAAAAAATAATGATGTAAATCTTAATGCAGTTCCTCCAGTGCCAATGATGTTAGTTGGATTACAAGGTTCTGGTAAAACGACCACAACTGCTAAACTCGCTAGATATTTAGAAAATACAAAAAAGAAGAAAGTAATGATGGTTAGTTTAGATATTTATAGGCCAGCCGCTCAAGAACAATTAAAATCTTTAGGAGAGCAAAATAATATTTTAACTCTTCCTATAATTGATGGCCAACAACCAGCAGATATTTGTCAAAGAGCCATTAGTGCTGCCAATTTAAATGGTGCCGATATCATATTGTTTGATACAGCTGGTAGAACGCAGATTGATTTGCAAATGATGAGTGAAATTAAGCAAATTGAAAATATAATTAATCCTGCAGAAACATTTTTAGTTGCAGATTCACTTACAGGACAAGTAGCAGCATCAATAGCAAAAGAATTTAAAAATACAGTTAATCTTTCAGGAATAATTTTAACTAGAGCAGATGGTGATGCTCGAGGTGGTGCGGCTGTAAGTATGAAGTTTGTGTCTCAAGTTCCAATTAAATTTTTGGGAGTAGGAGAAAAAATTGAAAATCTTGAAGTTTTTCACCCAGATAGGATTGCAAATAGAATTCTAGGAATGGGAGATATTGTATCTCTTGTAGAAAAAGCGGCACAAGATTTAGGTGAAGAAAATATTAAAAAGGCAGAGGAAAATCTTAAAAAGGGACAATTTTCGATGCAAGATTATTTAACCCAATTAAGACAAATGAAAAAAATGGGTGGAATTGAAGGAGTAATGTCTTTTATGCCGGGTGTTTCTAAAGTTAAATCGCAAATGGATGCTGCAGGAATTGACGAAAGTATTATTACAAAAAATGAAGCTATAATTTTGTCTATGACAAAATATGAGAGAGAGAATCCAAAAATAATCGATGGTTCAAGAAAAAAAAGAATTGCTAATGGCTCTGGCACAGATCCAGCCACTATCAATAAATTGCTTAAGCAATTTAAAATGATGTCTGAAATGATGAAAAAGATGTCTAAAGGAAATCTGAAAGGTATGTCTGATAAAGGAATACCTCCAGAACTATTTAATCAATTAAAATAAAAAAAGGAGAGTAAATGTTAAAGTTAAGGTTATCAAGAGGTGGAACAAAAAAAAGACCCGTTTATAAAGTTGTTGTAGCTGATAGTCGTTTTGCAAGAGATGGAAGATTTATTGAAAAAGTTGGTTTTTTTAATCCATTGTTACCAAAAGAAAAAAAAGAAAGAATTGGACTTGAAGCAGAAAGAATTAAATATTGGTTAGGTCAAGGTGCTCAACCAACAACAAGAGTTGCAAGAATTTTAGGTGAAAATGAATTAATGCCAATGCCTGCTAATGGAAATAATCCTCAAAAAGCTATTCCTAAAAAGGATAGAAAAAAAGAGGAGGGATCAAAGGAAGCTAAAAAGGAAGAAGCTCCTAAAACAGAAGCTAAAAAGGAAGAAGCTCCTAAAACAGAAGCTAAAAAGGAAGAAGCTCCTAAAACAGAAGCTAAAAAGGAAGAAGCTCCTAAAAAAGAAGCTAAAAAGCAAGAAGCTCCTAAAAAAGAAGCTAAAAAGGAAGAAGCTCCTAAAACAGAAGCTAAAAAGGAAGAAGCTCCTAAAGAGGAAAAAAAATAATCTAAAATTTATTTATGTTTAGAGCTCAAGTATTTACACTTTATCCAGAAGTTTTTCCTGGACCTTTAGCTAAAGGTCTTTATGGGAAAGCATTAGCTAATAAATTATGGGATTTAAAAGTAATTAATATTAGAGATTCAGCGACTGATAAACATAAAACTGTTGACGATACTCCTTATGGTGGAGGATCAGGAATGTTACTTAAAGCTGATGTTTTGGCAAAATCTTTAGATCAAAATATTAAAAAAGGAGAAAGAATTTTTTATCTTTCACCGAAAGGTAAAAAATTTGACTACAAAATAGCTCAAGACTTATCAAAAGAAAAATCTATATCTATAATATGTGGTCACTTTGAAGGAGTAGATGAAAGAGTTTTGAGTACAAGAAATATTGAAGAAGTAAGTATAGGAGATTATGTTTTATCTGGTGGAGAGACAGCCGCATTAGTAGTGCTTGATAGTGTACTAAGACTTTTGCCTGGAGTTTTAGGAAATGATAAATCTTCTATTGATGAAACCTTTGAAAACAGTCTTTTAGAGTATCCTCAATATACGAAGCCTCAAATATGGGAGAAAAAATCAGTGCCTGAGGTATTATTATCAGGTGATCATAGTAAAATTAAAGACTGGCGTTTATCTCAATCTGAGGCTATAACACGCGTCCGAAGACCAGATTTGTGGCAAAAATATAAGAAAAATTGAATTGTTAAATATTAAAATGAAAACAATAGAAGAAATAAATCAACGAAACGTAAAAAAAATTCTTTCAGAAAAAAAAATCCCTGATTTTTTTACTGGTGATGTTGTAAAAGTAGGTGTTAGGATTACAGAGGGTAAAAAAGAAAGAATTCAATACTTTGAAGGTATTTGTATTGCTAAAAAAAATAGAGATATTAATTCTTCATTTACTGTAAGAAAAATTTCTTTTGGAGAAGGAGTAGAAAGAACTTTTCCATTATATGGTACTGTAATTGACTCAATTAAAGTAATTCGTTCAGGAAAAGTTAGAAGAGCTAAACTTTATTATTTAAGAGATAGAACTGGTAAGTCAGCAAGAATTGCAGAAAAAATTAGAAAAAAAATTGGTATTGATATTGATGTTAAGCCAGAAACAGTTACTGAGGAAAATTTAGCTCCCGTAACTAAAGAACCTGAAGCTGAGGTAAAAACAGATGTAGCACCAGCAAAAGAAGTTAAAAAAGAAGAAATTTCTAAAGTTGAGGCAAAAAAAGAAGCCCCTAAAACTAAAAATAAGACAGAAAAAAAACTTGAAAGTACAAAAGAAAAAAAATAATTTTTTTTTCAATGCCTAATACTCTTTACGATAAAATTTGGAATGAACACTTAGTTGATCAACAGACTGATGGTACAGCTTTATTGTTTGTTGATAGACATTTAGTTCATGAAGTAACTAGCCCACAAGCTTTTGAAGGGCTTAGAAACTCTAATCGTAAAGTTAGACATCCTAAGTTAACGCTTGCAGTTGCAGATCATAATGTTCCTACAACTGATAGATCTAAAGGTATTTCAGATCAAGAATCTAAAATTCAAGTTGATACTTTAGAGTCTAATTGTAAAGAATTTGGTATTCAGTTATTTGGAATGGATGATAAAAGGCAAGGTATAGTTCATATTATTGGACCTGAGCAAGGTTTTACTCAACCTGGCACAGTAATTGTTTGTGGTGATAGTCACACTGCAACTCATGGAGCATTTGGTGCTTTAGCATTTGGAATTGGAACTTCAGAAGTAGAACATGTTTTAGCAACACAAACATTAGTTCAGAAAAAAGCAAAAAATTTTAGAATAAATGTAGATGGTAAACTTTCATTAGGTGTTACCTCAAAAGATGTAATTCTTCAAATAATTGGAAAAATTGGTACAGCAGGAGGAACAGGATGTGTAATAGAGTATGCTGGTGATTTAATTAAATCATTAACTGTTGAACAGAGAATGACAATTTGTAACATGACTATTGAAGGTGGGGCTAGAGCAGGTTTAATTGCACCTGACGAAAAAATATTTAAATACTTAAATGGCAAACCAATGTCACCAAAAGGAAAAGATTGGGATAAAGCATTAGAATATTGGAAAAATTTAAAAACAGATAATGGTGCTAAATTTGATAAAGAAATAAATCTAAAAGCTGAAGAAATTTTACCCATGGTAACTTGGGGAACATCTCCTCAAGATGTAATTACTATTGATGAAAAAGTTCCAAACCCTCAAAATGAAAAAGATGAAGATAAAAAAAATTCTTTAGAAAGAGCTTTAAATTATATGGGTTTAAGACCAAACATGGCTGCTAAAGATATTAAGATAGATAAAGTTTTCATTGGAAGTTGCACAAATGGAAGAATAGAGGATTTAAGAGAGGCTGCAAAAATTTTAAAAGATAAAAAAATAGCTTCGCATGTTCATGCAATGGTTGTTCCAGGTTCTGGATTAGTAAAAGAACAAGCAGAACAAGAAGGATTAGATAAAATTTTTGTTAATTCTGGTTTTGAGTGGAGAGAACCAGGTTGTTCAATGTGTTTAGCTATGAACGCAGACAAATTAAAACCAGAGGAGAGATGCGCCTCAACATCAAATAGAAATTTTGAAGGTAGACAAGGTAGAGGAGGAAGAACTCACTTAGTTAGCCCAGGTATGGCTGCTGCTGCTGCTATTTCTGGAAATCTTGATGATGTTAGAAAGTATCAAAATTAAAATGCAAAAATTTAATACATTAAAAAGTATACCAGCTTATTTACCAATAGTTAATATTGATACGGATATGATTATTCCAAAACAATTTTTAAAAACTATTAAAAGAACAGGTCTTGGTAAAAATTTATTTTTTGAGATGAGGTATGATGATAAGGGTAAAGAAGTTAATGATTTTATTTTAAATCAAAATCCGTTTAATAATTCTAAAATTTTAATAACAGGAAAGAATTTTGGTTGTGGTTCATCAAGAGAACATGCTCCTTGGGCATTATTAGATTTTGGTATTACTTGTGTTATTAGTTCAAGTTTTGCAGATATTTTTTATAATAATTGTTTCAAAAATGGAATTTTACCTATTGTTCTTGATGATGAAAAAATTAAAGAATTATCAGAATATGCAAATAGAAAAGAAGAAATTTTTATAGATCTTAAAGAAGAAAAAATTATTTATGGAAATAGTGAGACTGAATTTAAAGTAGATACATTTAAGAAAAAGTGCTTACTAGAAGGATTAGATGATATAGCATTATCTTTAAAGAAATCAGATAAAATTGAAACTTTCGAAAAAAATATAAAAAATAAAAAGCCATGGATTTTTAATGATTAAAGTAAAAAAAAGAAAAATATTATTGTTACCTGGAGATGGAATTGGACCAGAGGTAATTGGAGAAGTAAGAAAGATAATCAACTGGTTTAATGATAAAAAATCTCTAGATTTTAAAATTGATGAAGATCTTGCCGGAGGTTGTTCTTATGATAAGCACGGAGTACCTATAACTGATGAAGTATTCTATAAAGCATTAGAAAGTGCAGTAGTAATGCTTGGTGCGGTTGGTGGTCCAAAATGGGATAACGTAGAATTTTCAAAAAAACCTGAAAGAGCATTATTAAAGCTTAGAAAAGAATTAAAATTATTTGCGAATTTAAGACCAGCAATATGTTTTAAGCAATTAGTTAATTCATCGACATTAAAACCAGAAATTGTCTCAGGTTTAGACATTATGATTGTGAGAGAATTAACAGGTGGAATTTATTTTGGTGAACCAAGAGGAATTAAACCTATTGAAAATGGTGAACGAAAAGGAATTAATACTCACACTTACACAAGTAGTGAAATAATTAGAGTAGCTAGAATTGCTTTTGATTTAGCTAAAAAAAGATCAAATAAAGTTACGTCTTGTGAAAAATCAAATGTAATGGAAGCAGGACAACTTTGGAAAGAAGAAGTTCAAGCGTTACATGATAAAGAATATAAAGATGTAGAACTAAGCCACATGCTTGCTGATAATTGTGCAATGCAGTTACTAAGAAATCCAAAACAATTTGATGTAATTGTAACAGATAATTTATTTGGAGATATGTTGTCAGATCAAGCCTCTATGTTGACAGGATCTTTAGGTCTTTTACCTTCAGCATCTTTAGGTGCAAAAAATAAAGATGGCGAAATGCGAGCTATGTATGAACCCATTCATGGATCAGCTCCTGATATAGCTGGTAAAGAAATTGCAAATCCTATCGCTACAATATTAAGTTTTGCTATGGCTTTAAGATATTCTCTCGACCTTGATAAAGAAGCGGAAGCTCTAGAAAAAGCTGTACAAGATGTACTAAATGATGGCTTAAGAACGAAAGATATTCTATCTGATGGAATGAAAGAAGTTTCTACTTCTCAAATGGGTGATGCAATAATTTCAAAATTGCAATAATCAATTAATTGTCTTAAACTATTTTTTATGCCAAGCTATATTGCCCCAGTAGAAGATATGATGTTTCTTTTTGAGAAGCTAAGAGATAATAAAAATTATAATGAATTAGAAAAGTATAAAGAAGTCAATTCAGAGCTTGTTAAAGATATTCTGGAAGAGGCTGCAAAAATAAATCAAAATTTAATTTTACCACTAGCAAAAGTTGGAGATGAAAATCCAGCAATTTTAGAAAATGGAGTAGTAAGAACTCCTCCTGGATACAAGGAAGCATATCAAAAATATATAGAAGATGGTTGGACTTCTTTATCTTGTGATCCAAAATATGGTGGACAAGGAATGCCAAAGACAGTAAGTGCATTTTTTGATGAGATGCTTTCTTCAGCGAGTTTATCATTTAAACTTTATAGTGAACTTAGCATTGGTGCATATAATTGTATTAATCATCATGCTTCAGATGAAATAAAAAATAAATATTTACCAAAAATAGTTGAAGGTAAATGGAGTGGCACAATGTGTTTAACAGAACCTGTTTGTGGAACAGATTTAGGACTTTTAAAAACAAAAGCAGAAAAACAAATTGATGGAACATATAAAATTAGTGGTCAAAAAATATTTATTACTTCTGGTGATCAAGATTTAACAGAAAATATTATTCATTTAGTAATTGCTAGGGCAACAGACTCTCCTGCGGGCACCAAAGGTATAAGTTTATTTTTAGTTCCTAAATTTATAGTAAATGAGGATGGTAGTATTGGTTCAAGAAATGGAATATTAACAGGATCTATTGAAACTAAAATGGGGATAAAGGGCTCCGCAACATGTGTGCTAAACTTTGATAAAGCGACTGGTTATATGATTGGTAAAAAAGATAAAGGTTTAAATGCAATGTTTACAATGATGAATCTTGAGAGAATAGTCGTTGGTATTCAAGGTTTAGGGATCTCAGAAATTGCATATCAAAACTCGCTTGCTTATGCCAAAGAAAGAAAACAAGGTAAAACTAATAATACAAAATCACCTAATGGTGCAGATTTTATAATTGAACATGCTGATATTAGAAGATCATTATTAAACATGAAATCGATTATAGAGGGTGAGAGAGCATTATGTTTTTGGTTATCTCAACAAACAGAAGTTAGTTTAAATCATCCTGATGAAAAGGTTCGTCAGGAAGCATCTGATTTTGTCTCATTAATGACTCCTGTGGTAAAATCATTATTCACAGATTTAGCTATGGAAATTACTAATGATGCAATGCAAATTCATGGAGGTTATGGTTATACAAAAGATCAAGGAATAGAACAGTTGTATCGAGACAATAGAATAACACCAATATATGAAGGTACAAATTCTATACAAGCAGCAGATTTAGTTTTTAGAAAATTATCAAATAAAAATGGAAATATAATTAATAAGTTTTTAGATTTAATTAAGTCTGAAACTAATTCAAGTAACGAAAAGATTAAGCCATTTACAAAGGAATTTACTCATTATTTGAATATTTTAACTAAATTTAGTGAATGGATAAATGAAAAGGCAAAATTAAATAAAGATGATGTTAGTGCAGCTGCAAACGATTATTTAAAAACACTTGGATTTATATCAATTGCTTATGCGTGGATAAAAGTTCTAGAGGTAAGTTTTAAAGATTACAATCAGAACAAAAATTTTTATGATGATAAAATAGATACTGCTAAATTTTACTTTGAAAAAGTTTTACCTAGAGCTGAACAACACTACAAAACAGCTATTTCTGGTAGCTTAAATATAATGAATTTTAAATTTAATTAATATGAGTCATTACGATACAAATCTAGATAAAAATAGTGCAAATTATGTTCCATTAACACCATTATCATTTTTGGAAAGAGTTAAAGATATTTATCCAAATTATGAGGCGATAGTTTATGAAGATCGAAAATATACTTGGAGTGAAATTTATAAAAGAGTTACTAAGTTTGCTAGTGCACTTGAAAAAATTGGTATTACAAAAGGAGATACTGTTTCATTTTTAGCTTTTAATACCCCAGAAATTTTTGAAGCTCATTATTCAGTACCTATGACAGGTGCAGTGCTAAATACAATTAATATAAGATTAGATGCTAAAACAATTTCATATATTTTGAAACATAGTGATGCAAAAGTCTTAGTTGTAGATAGACAACTTCATGTAGAAGTAAAAAAGGCATTAAGTAAGTTAGATAAAAAAATTACTATAATTGATATTTATGATAAATTTGCAGATCAGTCAAAATTAGAAAAAATTGGTGACCTAGAGTATGAAAGTTTCTTAAATACAGGTGAAGATAATTATGTTTGGAAAATGCCAGAAGACGAGTGGCAAGCTATATCACTGAGTTATACTTCAGGAACTACTGGAAATCCAAAAGGAGTTGTTTATCATCATAGAGGATCTTATCTAATGTCTACTGGAAGTGCCGTGGCTTGGAACATGCCAAACAGATTAAATTTTTTAACAATTGTGCCAATGTTTCATTGTAATGGTTGGTGTTACCCTTGGACAGTTCCTATGTTAAATGGAAGAACTATTTGTTTAAGAAATATTGAAGTTAAAAAAATTTTTGAATTAATAGATAAATATAATGTTACTCATTTTGGTGGCGCACCTATTGTATTAAATATGATAACTGGCGCTCCTGAAAGTGATCGGAAAAAATTAAAACATAAAGTCCAGGTGCTCACTGCCGGAGCTCCTCCCCCAAGCATAATATTTAAAAAAATGAAACAACTTGGCTTTGAAGTGATGCATGTTTATGGTTTAACGGAGACTTATGGTCATGTTACACAGTGTGCCTGGAATGATGCTTGGAATGAGTTTGACGAAGATAAACAGAATGAGATTAAAGCAAGACAAGGTGTTAGATATCCTAATCTTGAAGGTGCAACTATTATGGATCCTGAAACAATGAAAGAAGTTCCAAGAGATGGAAAAACAATTGGTGAAATTATGCTGAGAGGAAATGTTGTTATGAAAGGTTATTTTAAAGATAAAGCTGCAACTGATAAAGCTATGGATGGTGGATGGTTTCATTCAGGAGATTTGGCAGTTATGCACCCAGATGGATATGTTAAAATTCAAGATAGGTCTAAAGATATTATAATTTCTGGAGGAGAAAATATATCTTCAATAGAAATAGAAAACACATTAGCCAAACATCCTTCTGTGTCTATTGCCGCTGTAGTAGCTAAACCTGACGAAAAATGGGGAGAAGTACCATGTGCATTTATTGAAATGGTTAAAGATAAACCTGTAAGCGAAAAAGAATTAATTGATTTTTGTAAGGAAACTTTAGCTGGATTTAAGGTTCCAAAACAAGTTGTTTTCTGTGAATTACCTAAAACTTCTACAGGTAAAATTCAAAAATTTGAGTTAAGAAAAAAATTTTAGGAAATTAATTTATATTTTAAGAATGAAAAATTATTCTATATTTAAATCAAGAAGATTAAGAAGTACTCCCTATACTTCAAGAATAGAAAAGCAAGGAGTAACTGCTTACACAATTTATAATCACATGCTTTTGCCTGCTGCATTTGGATCTATTGAAGATTCATATCATCATTTAAAAAAAGATGTTCAAATTTGGGATGTGGCGGCAGAACGACAAGTTGAAATTTCTGGAAAAGATTCAGCAAAGTTAGTACAATTAATGACTTGTAGAGACTTATCAAAATCTAAAATTGGAAGATGTTATTATAGTCCAATAATAGATGATTCTGGAAATTTAGTTAATGATCCAGTAATTTTAAAATTAGCTGAAGATAGATGGTGGATTTCTATTGCAGATTCGGATGTTATTTTTTTTGCAAAAGGTCTTGCAACAGGGAATAAATTTGATGTTAAAATTTTTGAACCTAATGTTGCTATTATAGCAATACAAGGACCAAAATCATTTAGCTTAATGGAAAAAGTTTTTGGAAGAGTAATTACAGAATTAAAATTTTTTGGGTTTGATTATTTTACTTTTAAAGGTGTCAAACACTTGATTGCTAGATCAGGGTGGTCAAAACAAGGTGGTTTTGAAGTATTTGTTGAAAATATTGAATCTGGTTTAGATTTATATGATCATTTTTTTGAAATTGGAAAAGAATTTAATGTAAAACCTGGTTGTCCTAATCTTATAGAGAGAATTGAAAGTGGACTTCTTTCTTATGGAAGTGACTTCGATAATAATGATAACCCTTTTGAATGTGGTTTTGAAAAATACATAAGTTTAGATTCAAATATAATTTTTTTAGGTAAGGAAAAATTAAAAAAAATTAAATCAGATGGAATAAAAAGAAAACTAATGGGCGTTGAAATTAAAACAGATAATATAAACTTAACTAGATCTATAAACATAATGGATAATGATGGAAACTTAGTAGGAGATCTTCGATCAGCATGTTATTCTCCTCACTTTAAAAAGGTTATAGGTATTGCCATGATAAAAGAGCCATTTTGCAAAGCTTCTGAGATGGGTAAGATTGAAATTGAAGGCAAAACTTTAGCTGTTAAAGTTTGTGATTTGCCTTTCATCTAGTATAAAACTTACATTATGAATATTGCAATAGTAGGAGCAACAGGAAATGTTGGTAGAAAAACTTTAGAAGTTCTTGAAAAAAAAGAACTATCTTTTGATAATTTATTTTTGATTGCCTCATCTAGAAGTGCTGGAAAAAAAATTAATTTTAAAGGAAAAAAACATGAAGTTCTTGATTTAGAAAATTTTGATTTTTCTAAAGTAAAAATTGCTTTTTTTGCTGCAGGAGGAAAAATTTCAGAAAAATTTGCAGAAAAAGCTGCAAAAAATTGTTTGGTTATTGATAACTCAAGTTATTATAGAATGGATTCAGACGTTCCTCTAATAGTACCCCAAGTTAATTCTGATGATTTAAAAAATATAAAAAAAAATATTATTGCTAATCCTAATTGTTCAACTTCTCAGTTGGTAATTGTTTTAAAACCATTGCATGATTTATTTACAATAAAAAGGATAGTAGTTTCTACATATCAATCAGTTTCAGGCGCTGGTAAAGCATCAATGGATGAATTAATTGAACAAACAAAATTAGTTTTAGATGATAAAAAAGTTAAATCAAAAAATTTTACAAAACAAATAGCTTTTAATGTTATTCCACATATCGATATATTTTCAGATGATGGTTATACAAAAGAAGAAATTAAAATGACTAATGAAACTAAAAAAATTTTAGATGATAAAATAGATTTAACAGCTACATGTGTAAGACTACCTGTATTAGTTTCTCATTCAGAATCAGTTAATATTGAATTTGAAAAACCTTTTTCACTTAAAAAAGTAAAAGAGGCTTTAAATAATTTTGAAGGTTGTAAGGTAATTGATGATAGAGTTGATGGAGGTTATTCAACTCCTTTGGAAGCAGAAGGTAAAAATGAAACTTTTATATCAAGAATTAGAGAAGATAAAACAATTAAAAATGGATTAAATTTATGGATTGTTTCTGATAATCTTTTAAGAGGTGCAGCTTTGAACGCGGTAGAAATTGCCGAAACACTGATAAAAAATAATTTTTATGGAAAGTAAGAAACCATTATCTCCCCACATTCAAATTTATAGGTGGCATATTTCATCTTTGGTATCTATCTCCCATAGAATAACAGGGATAATTAATATAATTGCAATTACATTAATTTGTTTATGGGTCTCTTCACTTCTTCTTGGTGAGAATACCTACGAAACTATAAATTTATTTTTAAGTTCATTAATGGGAAAATTTATTATTTTAGGAATTACTTGGTCTTTTTCTTTTCAGGTTTTAAGTGAAATAAGACATTTGATTATGGATCTTGGTTATGGATTTGAACTTAAGATTACCAAAATAACAGGTCTATTAGTGATATTTGGATCAATAATTTTAACTGTTATTTTTTACTTAGTGGGAAAAAATTTTATTTAATATGATTAATGCTACTAAAAAATGGATTTTTTTAAAAATTAGCGGAGCAATATTAGTTCCACTAATGATATGGTTTATTTTTAATTTAATTATAATTTATGATCAAGAATATATTAGTGTTTTAAATTTTTTTACAAATCCATTATATAAATTTTTATTTAGTATATTTATTATTAATGCATACTTCTTTTCAGCATTAAGTATTAGTGAGGTTTTTGAAGATTATATAGAAAATGATAAAATGAAAAATGTCGCAAACAAGATTTTATATAGTTCAGCTGTAGTAATTCCATTAATTACAATTATATTAATATCTAATTTATGAGTTCTTACAAAATAATAGATCACGAATATGATGTTTTAGTTTTAGGTGCAGGTGGTTCTGGATTGAGAGCTGCAGTAGGCTTGAGTGAAGCTGGATTAAAGACTGCATGTATTTCAAAAGTATTTCCTACCAGAAGTCATACTTCAGCAGCTCAAGGAGGTATTTCAGCAGCACTTGGTAATATGGGTGAAGATGATTGGCGTTGGCACATGTATGATACTGTTAAAGGTGCTGATTGGTTAGGTGATCAAGATAGTATCGAGTATCTCTGTAAGGAAGCACCAAAAGCCGTTATAGAATTAGAGAAATATGGCGTTCCATTTAGCAGAACAGATGATGGTAAAATATATCAAAGACCTTTTGGTGGTATGACAAAAAATTACGGCAATGGAACAGTTCAAAGAACTTGTGCGGCTGCAGATAGAACTGGACATGCAATACTTCATACACTTTATGGTCAGGCATTAAAACATAATACAGAATTTTTTATTGAATATTTTGCACTAGATTTATTAATGAAAAATGGTGAATGTAAAGGATTGATAGCGTGGAATTTAAATGATGGGACTATTCATAGATTTAGATCACATATTACAATAATCGCAACTGGTGGATATGGTAAAATCTATTATTCAGCCACATCAGCTCACACATGCACAGGTGATGGAAATGGAATGGTATTACGAGCTGGTTTACCTTTACAAGATATGGAATTTGTTCAATTTCATCCAACAGGAATTTATGGACATGGTACTTTAATTTCAGAAGGTGTTAGAGGAGAAGGAGGATATTTAGTTAATTCACAAGGTGAAAAATTTATGGAACGTTATGCTCCTAAAGCTAAAGATTTAGCATCTCGAGATGTAGTTAGTAGATCAATAGCATTAGAAATTAATGAAGGTAGAGGAGTTGGAAAAGAAAAAGATCATGTACATTTACACTTAAGTCATTTAGATCCAAAGATAATTGAGAAAAGACTTCCTGGAATTTCAGAGTCATCAAGACTATTTGCTAATGTTGATGTAACAAAAGAACCAATACCAGTTGTTCCAACAGTACATTATAATATGGGTGGTATCCCAACTAATTATAAAGCAGAGGTTTTAACTTTAAATGGATCAGAAAAAACTGTTCCTGGATTAATGGCAATAGGAGAGGCAGCTTGTGTTTCAGTACATGGAGCTAATAGATTAGGATCAAATTCTTTGATTGATTTAGTGGTATTTGGTAGAGCTGCAGCAAAACGAGCTTCAGAATTAGTTAGATCTAATATGCCTCATGAAAGTATTGGAGAATCTGAAACTGAGAAATGTTTAGAGAGATTTGATAAGCTTAGAAATGCTAATGGAGAAAATGCTACTGCAGAACTTAGAGTTAATATGCAAAAAACTATGCAATCAAAATGTGCAGTATTTAGATCAGAAAAAACTCTTAAAGAAGGTGTTGATGAAATTAGAAAAACTTATGATGGAATGGGATCTTTATCTGTAAAAGATAAATCTTTAATTTTTAATACTGATTTAGTTGAAACATTAGAATTTGATAATTTAATAAGACAAGCAATAACAACTATAGAATCTGCATATCATAGAAAAGAAAGTAGAGGAGCACATGCAAGAGAAGATTATCCAAAAAGAGATGATGAAAAATTTATGCAGCATACTCTTGCTTGGTATAATGGAAAAGAAACAAAAATTGATTATAGACCTGTTCATAAAAATACTTTAACTAACGAGGTTCAATATTTTCCACCTCAAGAAAGGGTTTATTAATGGTTCAGATTAATTTATCAAAAAATTCTCAAGTTAAAAAAGGTAAATATTTTAAAGACAAAACTGGATCTAAGAATTTAAGAAAAGTAAATATATATAGGTGGGATCCCTCATCTGGAGATAATCCTAGAATTGATACATATGAAGTAGATATGGATAATTGTCCTTCTAAAGTATTAGATATTTTAAATAAAATAAAAAATGAGATAGATTCTACAATAGCTTATAGAAGATCTTGTGCACATGGAGTTTGTGGTTCTTGTGCAATGAATATGGATGGAAAAAATGGTTTGGCTTGTACTACTCCTCATGATGAAATTAAAGGTGATATTAATATTTATCCACTACCTCATTTAAAAGTTAAAAAAGATTTAATAGGTGATTTAGATGGTTTATATAAACAATATCAATCAATTGAACCTTGGTTAAAAACAAATTCAAAATCTGATACAAAAGAAATAATTCAATCAAAAAAAGATAGAGAAAAATTAGATGGCGCATACGAATGTATTATGTGTGCATGTTGTTCAACTTCATGCCCAAGTTATTGGTGGAATGGTGATAAATATTTGGGACCTGCTGTTTTACTTCAAGCTTATAGATGGATTATAGATAGTAGAGATGAAGAAAGACAAGCAAGATTAAAAAAAGTTGCCGATGAGTTAAAGCTTTATCGATGTCATACGATTTTAAATTGTACAAGTGCATGCCCAAAAGGTTTAAACCCAGCAAAAGCTATTGCCGAAATAAAAAAAATGTTAGCAACCGCTAACATTTAAACAATAGACTAATAAGAATTTTTAATCTAAAAAGTTGTATTCATGAAACTAATTGAACATTTTGTAGATGGAAAAATAATTCCAGGTATTTCTAATAAAAAAGGTAAAGTTTTTAATCCAGCTACAGGTGAACAAGAAAAAGAAGTTATATTAGCTTCTAAGTTAGATTTAGATCAAGCTGTAACAATCGCACAAAAGGCTTTTGAAGAATGGTCATTAAAACCTTCACTTCAAAGAGCTAGAATTATGTTTAAATTTAAAGAGTTAATTGAAAAAAATTCAGATGAACTTACACAATTAATAGTTTCAGAACATGGAAAAGTTTATGAAGATGCACAGGGATCTTTAACAAGAGGTTTAGAGGTTGTCGAGTTTGCTTGTGGGATTCCTCATTTACTTAAAGGTGAATTTTCTGAAAATGTTGGGACGAATGTTGATAGTTGGTCAATGCGTCAACCATTAGGAGTTGTTGCAGGCATCACTCCATTTAATTTTCCAGCAATGGTACCCATGTGGATGTTTCCAATAGCAATTGCGTGTGGAAATACTTTTATATTAAAACCTTCTGAAAAAGATCCGTCATGCTCAATAAGATTAGCTGAATTATTAAAGGAGGCTGGTCTTCCTGATGGGGTTTTTAATGTTGTTAATGGAGATAAGGAAGTAGTAGATGCAATCTTAACAAACAAAAGTATTAAGGCAGTAAGTTTTGTTGGATCGACTCCGATAGCAAAATACATCTACGAAAATTCTGCTAAAAATGAAAAAAGAGTTCAAGCACTGGGAGGTGCAAAAAATCATTTGGTTGTAATGCCAGATTGTGATTTAGATGGAGCGGTAAATGGACTAATGGGAGCCGCTTATGGTTCTGCCGGAGAAAGATGTATGGCTCAATCAGTTGCAGTAGCTGTTGGAGATATAGGAGATGATTTAGTAACAAGATTATCAAAAAAAGCAGAAGCTTTAAAAGTTGGCCCAGGTATGGATAAAAATTCTGAAATGGGTCCTTTGGTTACCAAAGAACATTTAGAAAAAGTAAAAGGATACGTTGATTTAGGAGTAAAGGAAGGTGCTAAGTTAATTGTTGATGGTAGAAATTTGAAATTACAAGGATATGAGAACGGTTTTTATATTGGAGGCTGTTTATTTGATCATGTAAAAAAAGAAATGAAAATTTATAAAGAAGAAATATTTGGACCAGTTCTATCTGTTGTTAGAGTAAAAAATTTTGAAGAGGCTGCTAAGCTTATTAATGATCATGAATATGGAAATGGAGTGAGTATTTATACTAGAGATGGTGATGCAGGAAGAACATTTGCAAGTAAGATTCAAGTTGGAATGGTTGGTATAAATGTGCCTATTCCAGTTCCAATGGCCTTTCATAGCTTTGGTGGATGGAAAAGGTCATTATTTGGAGATAGTGCAATGCATGGCATGGAAGGAATAAAATTTTATACAAAACTTAAAACAATAACTTCAAGGTGGCCTTCTGGAATTCGATCAAATGCTGAGTTTGTAATGCCAACAATGAAATAAGTATAAAAAATAATGAGCAAAATATCTTTAATTGGTGCTGGGCAAATTGGTGGAACTCTTGCACATTTAATTGGAACAAAAGAACTAGCAGATGAAGTTGTTCTTTTTGATATTGCAAGTGGGATAGCTAAAGGAAAAGCCTTAGATATTGCTCAATCTTCATCTGTAGATGGTTTTAATGTAAAATTTTTAGGCACTGATGATTATAAAGATATTAAAAACTCAGATGTAATTATTATTACTGCTGGTGTTCCAAGAAAACCTGGAATGAGTAGAGATGATTTGCTTGGTATTAATTTAAAAATTATTAAACAAGTTGCTGAAGGAATTAAACAGAATGCTCCAAACGCTTTTGTTATTTGTATTACAAATCCCTTAGATGTAATGGTGATGGCTTTTCAAAAATTTTCAGGATTACCTGCAAAAAAGGTAGTTGGAATGGCTGGGATTTTAGACAGTTCAAGATTTAAATTATTTTTATCTTTAGAACTTAATGTTCCAGTAAAAGAAATAGATGCAATTGTAATGGGAGGTCATGGAGATACAATGGTTCCTATGCCAAGATTTACAAAAGTTTCAGGAAAACCTTTGCTTGATTTAGTTAAAGAAGGAAAAATTTCAAAAGAAAGATTAGAAGAAATAAATCAAAGAACAAGAGATGGTGGTGCAGAAATTGTTAAGTATTTAGAAAAAGGATCGGCATTTTATGCTCCAGCTGCATCCGGAGTTCAAATGGCTGAAGCATATTTAAAAAATGAAAAAAAATTATTGCCATGTGCTGTACAATTAGATGGAGAGTATGGAGTCAAAAATGTCTATGCAGGTGTTCCAGTAATAATAGGAAAAGAAGGTGTTGAAAAAATAGAAGAAATTAAATTAGATGATAAAGAAAAAAAAGAGTTTATGAACTCGATAGATGCCGTTAGGGGTCTCTGGGAGGCAGCATCTAAAATTGATCCTGATCTTTCTAAATAATAATGAATATTCACGAACATCAAGCTAAACAAATTTTAAAGAAATATGGTGCAGTTGTTCCAGAGGGAATTTTTGCTTTAAACGTAGATGAGCTAGTAGAAAAAGCAAAATTACTAAAAACAAACAAATATGTTTTAAAAGCACAAATTCATGCTGGTGGTAGAGGTAAAGCGGGAGGAGTAAAAATCTTGAATACTATAGAAGAATTAAGTTTTGCTGCCAAAGAACTATTGGGCAAAACTCTTGTAACACATCAAACTGGTCCAGAAGGAAGAAAGGTTAAAAGATTATATGTGGAAGAATCTTCAAATATAGATAAAGAATTTTACTTATCATGTTTAGTAGACAGAGTCAGTTCAAAAATTGCATTTATATCTAGTGAACAAGGTGGAATTGATATTGAAGAAGTAGCAAGTAGTACTCCAGAAAAAATCTTAACAACAAAAGTTGAAATGAAAAATGACATTTCAAACAAGGATTGTGAAGAAATAATTAAGATTTTTAATTTGAATGATGATGCTAATAAGCAGGCAATATCTTTAATTAAATCAATATATAAAATGTTTATTAGTACCGATGCTAGCATGGTCGAAATTAACCCTTTAATTTTAACCAAAGAAAAAAAAATAATATGTTTAGATGCTAAAGTTAATTTTGATTCAAATGCTCTATTTAGACATCCAGATATTTTAAAATTAAGAGATTTAAATGAAGAAGAACCAACAGAAATTGAAGCTAGCAAGCATGATCTTGCTTACATAAAATTGGATGGAAGTATCGGTTGTATGGTTAATGGAGCTGGTTTAGCAATGGCTACTATGGATATAATAAAGCTTTACGGAAAAGAACCGGCCAATTTTTTAGATGTAGGTGGAGGAGCTTCAAAAGAAAAAGTTTCTGCAGCTTTAAAAATAATTCTTTCAGATAAAAATGTTAAGGGTATTTTAATTAATATTTTTGGTGGCATTATGAGATGTGATGTTCTCGCTCAAGGAGTAGTAGATGCTGCAAAAGAAATAAATATTAATGTTCCTTTGGTGGTAAGACTTGCTGGAACAAACTTTAAAGAGGGAAAAGAAATACTGGATAATTCAGGATTAAAATTAATTTCTGCAGAAAACTTAGATGATGCTGCAAAGAAAATTGTTGAAGCTATAAAATAATATGTCTGTATTAGTAAATAAAAATACTAAAGTTATATGCCAAGGGTTTACAGGTAAACACGGCGAATTTCATTCTAAACAAGCAATAGAATATGGAACTAATTTAGTAGGTGGAGTAACTCCTAAGAAAGGTGGCCAAAAACATCTTGATAGACCAGTATTTAATACAGTTGCTGAAGCAAAAACTGAAGTTGGTGCAGATGCAACAATGATATATGTTCCAGCAAAATTTGCTGCTGCAGCAATTATAGAAGCTATAGAAGCATCAGTTGAACTTATAGTTTGTATTACAGAAGGTATTCCTATTCAGGATATGCTTAAGGTTAGACAGAAATTAAATGGATCAAAAAGCAGATTAATAGGACCTAATTGTCCGGGAATTATTACTCCTGATGAGTGTAAAATTGGAATAATGCCAGGAAATATTCATAAAAGAGGATCAGTTGGAATTGTATCTAGGTCTGGAACTTTAACATATGAAGCAGTTGCACAAACTACTGAAAATGGCTTAGGACAATCAACATGTATTGGTATTGGAGGAGATCCAATTAATGGTACTAATTTTATTGATTGTCTAGATTTATTTTTGAAAGATAAAGAGACACAATCTATTTTAATGATAGGAGAAATTGGTGGTACAGCTGAAGAAGAAGCTGCAGATTTTGTTAAAAATCATAAAATTAAAAAACCTATAGTTGGATTTATTGCCGGAATCACTGCTCCACCAGGTCGAAGAATGGGGCATGCTGGGGCCATAATTTCTGGAGGAAAAGGTGGGGCAAAAGATAAGATAAAAAAGATGCAAGATTGTGGAATAACTATAGCAAACTCACCATCAAAAATTGGAAAAACATTATTTGATAAATTGTCTAATTGAAAAATTATTTTCTAAGTTTATATTAATAAGAAATAATGTCTTCTTCTAAGAATCTTGAATTCGAAAAAACAGCTTTTCTAAGCAAATCAAATAGTGCCTTCATAGAAGAAATGTATAAGAAGTTTGTAAATAATGACCCATCTTTGCCTGATAGTTGGAGAAACTATTTTGATGAGATTGGTGATGAATTAGATGTTATTGTTAATGAAATAAACGGTCCATCATGGAGCCCATCTAAAAAATTTTTAGTAAACAAAACTCAAAAACAAACAGATAAAAATGAAGAACTAAGTGAATTAGAGATAATTAAGTTAAACGCAAATTCAATTAAAGCCGTTTCAATGATTAGGTCTTATAGACAACGAGGACATTTAATTGCTAAATTAGACCCTCTTGGATTACTTAAAGTAGATTATTTGGATGAGCTTCATCCTGAGTCATATGGATTTAAAAAAGAAGATTATAAAAAAAAAATTTTTCTTGACGGTGTAATAAATAAAAAACATTCAAATATTAAAGAAATACTTCAGTTTTTAAAAAAAAAATATTGTGGTTCGATAGGATATGAATATATGCATATCTCTAATCCTACTGAAAGAAAATGGCTTAGAGATAGAATTGAAAAATCAGATGATTTTAAATTTACTCAAAATGGTAAAGAAGCAATTCTTAATAAATTAATACAAGCAGAAGGATTTGAAAAATATCTACATGCTAAATATGTTGGGACTAAAAGATTTGGTCTTGATGGTGGTGAAAGTTTAATCCCAGCACTTGAACAAATTATTAAAATAGGTGGTCAATCACAAGTAAAAGAAGTTAAAATCGGTATGTCACATCGAGGTCGATTAAATGTATTAGCTAATGTTTTACAAAAATCATATAAGAGAATATTCAATGAATTTGCTGGTGAAATAAATTCTACTTCAAAAGATGGTGCTGGAGATGTTAAGTATCATTTAGGTGCTTCGTCAAATAGAGAATTTGATGGAAATTCAGTACATGTAAGTTTGACTGATAATCCATCTCATTTGGAAGCGGTAAATCCTGTTGTTCTTGGCCAAACTAGAGCAAAACAATATTTTCATCAAGACAAAGAAAGAAAAAAAGTAATACCAATATTAATTCATGGGGATGCAGCTTTTGCAGGACAAGGAGTTGTTGCTGAATGTTTTGCTATGTCAGGTCTTCCTGGACATAATACAGGTGGAACTATTCATATTATAGTTAACAATCAAATAGGTTTTACTACAAGTCCAAGATTTGCAAGATCATCTCCTTATCCTTCAGATATAGCTAAGATGGTAGAAGCACCTATTATTCACGTAAATGGTGATGATCCTGAAGCAGTTGTTTATGCTGCAAGAATAGCAACAGATTTTAGACTAAAGTTTAATAGAGATGTAGTTATAGATTTAATTTGTTATAGAAGATTTGGTCACAATGAAGGAGATGAACCTTCTTTTACACAACCTCTTATGTATAAAAAAATACGTTCACATCCTTCACCAGTAAAGGTTTATGGTGAAAAACTAATTAATGAAAATAAAATTTCAACTGAATACTTAAATAGTTCGATTAAGAAATTTAAAGAACTACTTGATAATCAATATAAAAATGCAAAAGATTATAAACCAAAGATTGAGTGGTTTGAGGGAACTTGGTCTAGGTACAGACCTGAGCGGGGGAAAGACAAAAGAGGAGTTACTGGATCAGATACCAAGAAGTTAAAAGATATTTCTAATAAAATAAATACTACACCGTCAGAAATAAATATTCATAAAACTATTTCTAAAATTTTAGATAATAGAAAGCTTGTGGTCGCTAAAGGTAAAGGAATAGATTGGTCTACAGCAGAAGCACTTGCTTTTGGTTCATTATTAGAAGAGGGTTACCCTGTAAGACTTGTAGGTCAAGACTCTGGAAGAGGAACTTTTAGTCAAAGACACTCAGTTTTAAGAAATCAAATTGATAATTCAAGATATATTCCTTTAAATAATATTTCAAAGAAACAAAAAAATTTTGAAATAGTAGACAGTTTTTTATCAGAATTAGCTGTTTTAGGATTCGAATATGGATATAGTTTAGTTGAACCAAATACTCTTACTATCTGGGAAGCTCAATTTGGAGACTTTGCCAATGGTGCACAAGTAGTTATTGATCAATTTATAGCTTCAGGTGAGAGAAAATGGTCTAGAGCATCAGGTCTAGTCATGTTACTACCACATGGATATGAGGGTCAAGGTCCAGAACATTCATCCGCTAGATTAGAGAGATTTTTACAATTATGTTCAAATGACAATATGCAAGTAATGAATTGTACAACACCAGCAAATTATTTTCATGCTTTGAGAAGACAAATGCATAGAGATTTTAGAAAACCTTTGATTATAATGACACCTAAATCTTTATTAAGACATAAACATTGCATTTCTAATTTAGAGGATTTTAGTAAAAAAAATTCATTTCATAGAGTTATGTGGGATCATGCAATAGATCCAAAAATTAAAGGATTCATTAAACTAGAAAAACCAAAAAAGATTGAAAAAGTGATTCTTTGTTCAGGCAAAGTTTACTTTGATTTACTTGAGGCTAGGGAGAAATTAAAAAGAAATGATATTATATTTTATAGAATTGAGCAGCTTTATCCTTTTCCAGCTAAAGCACTCGCTAAAGAGCTAAAACCCTATGCAAAAAATGCCAAATTTTATTGGTGTCAAGAGGAACCAAAAAATATGGGTGCTTGGTTTTCAGTTAGAGATTATATCCAATGGACATTAGATAATATAAAGGCTAATAATAATAAAGTTTCTTACATTGGAAGAAGTCCTGATGCATCTCCTGCAACAGGGTATGCAAAAAGGCACGTTTCTCAACAGCAAGAAATTATAAAGGAAGTTTTTGAATAATTAAAAATGAGTGAAAAAATTCTAGTTCCAGCTCTGGGAGAAAGTATTACAGAAGCTACAGTTTCTAAATGGTTAA